>JBBIUL010000051.1:0-11318 GCA_037440265.1 Nitrospira sp.
TCTCGGATGCCGTCGACAGCCTGAAGATACTTCCCTCACAGGCCGAACCCCTGAGGGAAATAGCCTGGTATATTTTCAACAGGAAAAACTGATGATGCTCGAAAAAATACAATCACCCGCTGACCTCAAGACGCTCAAATCAGAGGACCTGAAACTGCTTGCCCAGGAGATCAGGGAGACCATCATCAGGATCATCTCGGTAAACGGCGGCCATCTTGCATCAAACCTCGGGGCTGTCGAACTCACCATCGCACTGCATTACGTCTTTAACTCACCTCATGACAAGATCATCTGGGATGTCGGACACCAGTCATACAGCCACAAACTGCTAACCGGCCGCCTGAAGGATTTCAGCAGCATACGCACGGAAAACGGCATCTCGGGGTTCCCGAAGCGGTCAGAGAGCGAACATGACGCTTTCGGGGCCGGCCACAGTTCAACGTCGATATCTGCAGCCCTCGGCATCCTGGAGGGGCGTGACAGGAACAACGAGACCTTCAAGGTGATCGCGGTCATCGGAGACGGCGCCATGTCGGGCGGGCTTGCCTTTGAAGGACTCAACAATGCAGGACATCTCAAGAAAGACCTCATCGTGGTGCTGAACGACAACGAGATGTCGATATCTCCCAATGTCGGAGCGCTTTCGGCATACATGAACAGGATCCTCACCGGAGACTTCTACCGCAAGTTCAAGAAAGAGACAAAGTCCTTTCTCGAAGGGATCCCGAAGGTCGGCAGTCCGGTTGCAAAAATTGCCCAGAAGGCCGAAGAGACGATCAAGGGGATTTTGCTGCCGGGCATACTTTTCGAAGAACTCGGTTTCGACTATGTCGGTCCGATCGACGGCCACAATGTTGATCTGCTGAATGAAACGCTGCAGAGGATAAAGACCTCGACAGCTCCGACCCTTGTCCACGTAATAACCAAAAAGGGCAAAGGATACGAGTTCTCTGAAAAAGACCCCTGCATCTTTCACGGCGTCGGGCCTTTTGAACCCGAGACCGGCTCTCAGATAAGCCCGTCAGGGGCAATGACCTTCAGTGATGTGTTTGGCAGGACACTGACTGATCTGGCCGGTAAAGACGCACGCGTAGTGGCGATCTCCGCTGCTATGAAAGAAGGCACCGGACTCGAATGTTTTGCAGACAAACACCCCGGAAGGTTCTATGATGTGGGGATTGCCGAACAGCATGCCGTTACCTTTGCAGCAGGACTTGCTGCTATGGGACTGAGGCCTGTGGTTGCAATATATTCGACCTTTCTGCAACGTGCTTATGACCAGATCATCCACGACGTCTGCCTGCAGAAACTCCCCGTAGTCTTTGCAATCGACCGGGCAGGGATTGTCGGAGAAGACGGCCCGACCCATCAGGGGCTGTTCGACCTTTCTTTTCTCAGGCATATCCCCAACCTCGTGGTAATGGCCCCAGGAGACGGAGAAGAGTTCAGATCAATGCTCGAATACTCATTGACCCTCAACGCTCCTGTTGCAATCAGATATCCGAGAGGACGGGTCCCTGAACCGCTCTTTCCCGCTTCAGCGCTCAACATGGGCTCAGGCGAAATACTGAAGGACGGTCAGGACATTGCGCTTCTTGCTGTCGGGAATTGCGCTATACCTGCTTTAAAGGCTGCTGAACGGCTCGAACATGAAGGGGTCAAGGCTGCGGTTGTCAATGCAAGGTTTATCAAGCCCATTGATAAGGAACTCATTATATCACTGGTCAAACAGATACCGAGACTGATTACGATTGAGGATAATGTCCTGCAGGGCGGTTTCGGGAGCGCGGTACTGGAGTGTCTGAGCGATGCAGAGATAACCGCTATAAAAGTCAGACGGCTGGGCTTCCCTGACCGGTTTATCGAACAGGGGTCTCCTGAAAAACTCAGGACAAAATACGGCATCAATGAGGACGGGATATTCCTTGCTGCCCTCGAACTGATGCGGGAGCCTTTACTGAGCAGCAAACCCTGAAATCAACCGATCACCTCTCCCTCACAATCTGCTTTATAATTTATCTTCTTCCTGTCTTGTCTGGTACAATACATTCCACATGAAACTGAAGGACCGTCTTGATAAAATCATGGTCGACAAGGGAATGGTAAAAAGCCGCGAGCGCGCACGGGCACTGATCATGACAGGCAAGGTTTCGGTTGACGGGCAGAATATCCTTAAGGCCGGCACATTGGTGAGTTCGGAATCCGTTATTTCACTCAGGGAAGACGACATCCCCTTCGTGAGCAGAGGAGGAGCAAAACTCGATCCGGCGCTTGCGTTTTTCAATATTGACCCATCAGGCAAAATCATCATGGACATCGGCTGCTCAACAGGGGGGTTTACCGACTGCGTACTGAAAAAAAATGCAAAAAAAGTATATGCTATAGACGTTGGATACGGCCAGCTTGACTGGTCGCTCAGAAACGACCCGAGGGTAGTGTTGATGGAGAAAACCAACATACGATATCTTGAAAAAAAGTCAGTCGCTGACCTGATTGACCTGGTGCTCATTGACGTATCGTTCATATCACTCCTCAAGGTGCTTCCGAAATCACGCGAATTCCTCGGCGAAAACGGCGCGGTTCTCGCACTTATCAAGCCACAGTTCGAAGTCGGCAAAGACATGGTCGGGAAAGGCGGTATCATACGGGACGAGTCGCTGCGCATGGAAGCGGTTGAAAAAATCCGCTCAGCGTCCGCTTCGTTCGGATTTGAAGACCTTGGCCTGTTTGAATCCCCGGTGCACGGTCAAAAAGGAAATATTGAATACTTCATCTATTTAAGGAGAAACTGATGGACGAACCGAAAATTCTGATAGGCCTTGATTTTTCCCTTGCCTCAAAGGAAGTAATCGAGGTGCTCATTGAAGATACCTCAGAGCCCGAGGTTTTTGACGAAATTGCCAGGGCAAACCTGAAGCGGCCTGAGATCCTCGAACTCCTGATGAACAATCCCGACACCCCCGAAGAGGTGAAAAAGCTTATCGCTTCTACCCTTCATCTGCCTGCAAAGGTATCATCAGAACTTCAGAAGTCTGTCAGAACCCCTGAGATGCGCAACGAGTCCATCTCACAGAAAATGCAGAGACTCAGCGTGTCTGAAAGGCTCCATCTTGCCATGCGGGGAGGCAGGGAGATCCGCGGAATCCTCATAAAAGACCCCAACAAGGAAGTCATGCTGAGCGTCCTTGACAACCAGAAGATCACGGAAAGCGAAGTCGAGATGGTTGCGCGTTCCCGTTCTGTGCCTGAGGAGGCCTTGCGGAGGATTTCAAAAAACAGGGAATGGCTCAAGAACTATTCAATTGTGCTCGGGCTCGCAACAAACCCAAAAACACCGCCTGGCATCTCGGTTACGCTTATCAGCGACCTGAAGACAAAAGACCTCTCTATCCTCGAAAAAAACAAAAACGTTGCCGAGGTAGTCCGGAGTGCAGCAAAAAAGCTCCTGCAGTGGAGAAGGCCCCGCTGAGGATGCAGTGATGCGTTGACTCCCGAAGTCTCCGGTCGTTTTGTTGCTTTTTTTATTTAAAATATAATTAAATAAATGTTCAAATTTTTTTAATGACGTGAGCAGAAATGGGAACAAGATTCAGGATAGACAAAACACATACTGAGATTACCTCAAAGTCGACGATCCAGAAGGCCCTCAGGTTTTTGAAGGGCACTGATATGGAACCGCCCTACCTCCTCATCGACAAGGCAAGGGTCAGACAGAAGGTTCGTTCCATCGGCCGTCACATAAAGAACTCCAGCGTCTTCTATGCGGTCAAGGCAAACCCTGACATCGAAATCCTGAAACTGGTAAACAGTCTCGGCATCGGGTTCGAGATTGCATCAGAAGGTGAACTGAACATCCTCGCCTCAATCGGCGTTACCAATGACCGGATTATCTCGAGCAACCCGATCAAGTCGTTCAGGTTCCTGAGAATGGCACGGGCCTACGGGGTCACCTATTTTGCCGTCGACTCCAAAGAAGAGATAGAAAAACTCCATGAATTCTCTCCTGAATGCAATGTATACATCAGGCTTTCGGTGCCGAATGAGGGGAGTGAATGGCCGCTCAGCAAAAAGTTTGCTGTTGAGATCGATGAGGCAGAGGAACTGCTCGTCTATGCCAGGAAGCGGGGGCTCAATCCGGTAGGCATTACGTTTCATGTCGGTTCCCAGTGCACGAACATCTACAACTGGAACACCGCCCTTGACAAGGCAAAATCACTCTGGGACAAGGTTGAAAAACGGGGGATAAGACTTTCGATACTGAATATCGGCGGCGGGTATCCCATCCGCTACACAAAAAATGTTGTCGACGTTGAAACCATAGACAAAAATGTAAACAGCCTGATCTATGAAAAGTTCCCGAAAACCACCAAGATCTACATCGAGCCCGGCAGGGCCGTAGTGGGTGACGCAGGCATTTTCGTGACAAAGGTGATCGGCAAGGCAAGGCGTTCTGATGAAGACTGGCTCTACATCGATGTCGGCGTCTTCAACGGGCTCATGGAGAGCGTCGGCGGCATAAAATACAGCTATATCGTAGATGGTTACAGGCATACGAAGAAATGGACGCTCGCCGGACCGAGCTGCGACAGCTTCGATGTGATCGACAAGGATATCGAACTGCCCGAGCCTGAAGTCGGCAACATCATGCTGATTTTGTCGAGCGGCGCCTATACGATTTCATACGCTTCCGAATTCAACGGGTTTTCCATACCAAAGACAATTCTCATTTAGGAGGTCATACGATGATAACTTTTTTTGAGAAAGACCCTTATGCACCCATCAGATACACCTATGAGGTCAGCAATATTTTATATAAAAACAGAAGCGCATACCAGGACATCATGGTCTTTGAAAACCCCTATTTCGGCAGAATACTGGTGCTTGACGGTGTTGTGCAGATTACTGAAAAAGACGAGTTCTTCTATCATGAAATGCTGACCCATGTCGTCATGAATGCACACCCTGACCCCAAAAAGGTTATCGTCATCGGCGGCGGCGACGGCGGTACCGTCCGGGAAGTGCTCAAGCATAAGTCCGTGGAAAAAGTCTACTTCATCGAGATCGATGAAGAAGTCATCAATGTCTCCAGAAAATTCTTCCCCTCGGTCTCATCTGCCGTAGACAGCCCGAAGGTCGAGATACACACCATGGACGGCGCCGAGTTTGTGAAAGGACGAAACGCTGACATCGATGTGGTAATTGTTGACTCAACGGATATCGTCGGTTTTGCCAAAAGCCTTTTCACCTCTGAGTTTTTTACATCCATCAGGAACTGCCTTACTGAAAACGGCATGTTCGTTACGTTATCGGAGTCACTTCATTTCCATAAAAACCTCGTTGCAGAGGTCCAGGACACCATGAAGTCTGTGTTCCCGGTGGTCGACCTGTATACCGCTGCCATAGCAACCTATGGTGGAAACTGGTGGACATTTTCGGTAGGCTCAAAAAAACCTGATCCGAAAGAGATGCTGAGGAAAGACAGCATTGAGACAAAGTATTATTGTGAAGAGGTGCATAATACCTGCTTTCTGCCAAGAAGTCTTTACAGCAAACTCATGAACAGAACACTGCCCTGGTAGAAGCGCTGATCCGGCATGCCCTGAATATTCATGGTTCCGGCTGCTGCTGGACGTTATAACCCTTTGTTATTGCTTTAATTTTGTCTGTTTCTCTTCTGCTTCAGACTATCTTATTACTTGACACCTGCCCGGAATAACTGCTAAATTATTAGCACTCTAACTCGGAGAGTGCTAAATGGAGCTAGACGAAAGAAATAAAAAGGTTTTGTGTGCTGTTATACAGTGCTACATTAACTCGCCCGGTCCTGTCGGGTCAAGGTTTGTAACCAAGAAATACCCGTTTGGTCTGTCCCCTGCTACTATCCGTAATATCATGGCAGACCTCGAAGAGATGGGGTATTTGCAGCAGCCCCACACTTCAGCCGGCAGGGTCCCGACTGACATCGGATACAGGTTTTTTGTTGATACTATGACATCTGAAGGGGATCTTATCGAGCGGGAACCGCTTGATAAATTTTACCGGAAACTGGAGACCCTGAAACAGGATATGAATTCCCTGTACAATGAAACGTCAAGGATGCTTTCTTCTTTGTCTCACTATGTAGGCATATCGATACCGCCGAACACGGACATGACAACACTGGTAAAGATTGACCTGCTGAAATACCGCGAGAACCAGGTTGCCGTGTTCCTGCTCACCGAAGAGGGGATCATCAGAAACAGGGTCGTTCCCATAAATCCCGAGCTTACCCAGCGTGAACTCAACAGGCTCGCCGACTATATCAATACGGAGTTTGCAGGCCGCAGCATAGAGGAAATAAGAAACACGATTTCGAACGACATCTCACGGGAAAAGATCATCTGCGACCGGCTGATTGAAGAGGCCATAAGGGTCTGTGACAATGTCTTCTCCCTGTCGCCTGCGAATATCTATGTATCAGGCCTCTCAGAGATGCTTGAACTTCCTGATTTCTGCGACATCTCCAAGATCAGGGAACTGCTCAGGGCTATCGAGGACAAGCAGCTTATCGTCAGTCTGCTTGAGAAGATTGCAGATCTCAACGGCACCCAGGTTTTCATCGGTTCGGAGAATCCCCTTGATGAGATGAAGAATTTCAGTTTTGTCGTATCAACATACAAGGAAGGCAACAAACCCGCGGGGGCAATCGGCATCATAGGGCCGACCCGCATGGATTATTATAAAACGATATCGCTCGTGGATATGACCGCCAAGTTCATGAATACCATATTTACATCAGACAGGAAAGGCAGATAATGGAAGAAAAAGACCTTCAGAACGACGATGAGTCGGTGTATGAGCTCTCTGAGGAATCCCTTGAGGATGCGGCTGCAGATATTGCCAAAGAAGAAAAAGACGATCAATCAGTAATTAAAGAACTGAACGACAAGTACCTTCGCTGCTATGCAGAATTCGAAAACTACAAGAAGAGGGTTTCGAAAGAAAAGCAGGACCTGATCAGGTTCGGCAATGAATCACTGATCTACGAACTCCTGCCCGCTGTCGACAGCCTCGAGCTTGCGCTGAAGCACGCTGCCGACAATGCGACAGGGATTGTTCAGGGCGTTGCCATGACCCTGAAGGAAATACACCGAACCCTTGAGAAGTTCGGTCTTTCAAGGATAGAGGCAGAAGGCAGGAAGTTTGATCCTGCAATCCATCATGCGATGATGAACGTTGAAAGAACCGATATGGACGAAAAAATGGTGGCAGAAGAACTGCGCCCCGGGTATCGGTACCAGGATAAAGTGCTCCGTCCTTCGCTCGTTGCGGTCTCCGTAAAACCGCAGCCACAGGACAGCGACAGCAACTCAGATAACACTGAAATCAGAATAAAGAGAGATACAGAGGAGGAATAACAGCATGGGCAAGGCAATCGGCATTGATTTAGGAACAACAAATTCAGTGGTGGCGGTCGTCCAGGGCGGCGAACCCGTAGTCATCGCCAACCAGGAGGGGACTCGCACCACACCATCAGTAGTAGCGATTACGGATAAAGGCGAACGCCTTGTAGGACAGATAGCAAAAAGGCAGGCAATCACCAATCCTGAAAACACCATATTCTCGATCAAGAGACTTATGGGCAGGAAATACAACTCTGCGGAAGTCGACCATGCCAAACACCGGCTGCCGTACAAGATAGTAGAGACCTCAAACGGGGACGCACATGTCGAAATCGCCGGAAAGAAATATTCCCCGCCGGAAATTTCTGCGATGATCCTCCAGAAGCTGAAACAGGCGGCTGAAGACTATCTCGGAGAAAAGGTGACCGATGCGGTCATTACAGTCCCTGCCTATTTCGACGACAGCCAGCGTCAGGCCACCAAGGACGCAGGCAGAATAGCAGGACTGAACGTCCTCCGCATCATAAACGAACCGACTGCTGCAGCGCTCGCATACGGCATGGACAAAAAGAAGGAAGAGAAGGTTGCCGTATACGACCTCGGCGGCGGAACGTTCGACATTTCGATCCTTGAAATCGGCGAAGGGGTCATCGAGGTAAAATCAACGAACGGCGACACATTCCTCGGTGGTGACGATTTTGACCTGAGGATCATCGACTGGATGGTAGAAGAGTTCAAGAAAGATCAGGGCATCGACCTGAAAAAAGACAAGATGGCGCTCCAGCGTCTTAAGGAAGCTGCTGAGAGGGCAAAGATAGAGCTTTCCACAGCAACCGAGACCGAGATTAACCTCCCGTTTGTAACTGCTGACGCCACCGGCCCGAAACATCTGCTCATGAAGATATCGCGGGCAAAGTTCGAACAGCTCACCGGAGACCTTGTCGAAAAGACAACCGGTCCGTGCAAAAACGCGCTCTCAGACGCCGGGCTTTCTGCATCGAATATAGACGAAATACTGCTCGTCGGCGGACAGACAAGGACGCCGAAGGTGCAGCAGACCGTCCAGGGGTACTTCGGCAAGGAACCCAACCGCACGGTAAACCCTGACGAGGTCGTTGCCGTAGGCGCGGCAATCCAGGCAGCAGTGCTCAAGGGAGACGTCAAGGAAGTGCTCCTGCTCGACGTCACCCCGCTTTCGCTCGGCATCGAAACTCTTGGCGGCGTGTTCACAAAGATCATCGAGAGAAACACCACCATACCAACGAAGAAGAGCCAGATCTTTTCGACCGCAACCGACAACCAGCCGGCAGTGACCATAAAGATCTGCCAGGGAGAAAGAGAAATGGCTGCCGACAACAAGCTCCTCGGCAATTTTGAACTCATCGGCATCCCCCCTGCCCCGAGAGGCATACCGCAGATTGAGGTATCGTTTGACATAGATGCAAACGGCATCCTCCATGTCTCGGCCAAAGACCTCGGGACGAACAAGGAGCAGTCCATCAGGATTACCGCATCCAGCGGACTCAGTGAAGATGAGATCAAGAACATGGTCCGCGATGCTGAATCCCACAGTGATGAAGACAAGAAGAAAAAGTCGCTTGCCGAGGCGAGAAACCAGGCAGATACGCTCGTCTACTCGGTTGAGAAATCCCTCAAGGATTATTCCGACAAACTTTCGGCCGATGAGAAGAAGGAGATCGAAGACGCTCTCGAACAATGCAGGAGAGTCAAGGATTCAAGCAGCGACCCTGCCGAGATCAAATCAGCGACTGAAAAGCTCACCACTGTTTCGCATAAACTTGCAGAGCATATTTATAAGGCATCCGGCGGCCAGGCGCAGCCTGGTGAAGGCGGCGGGACTTCTTCGGAAGCCGGTGCAGGGGCAAAAGAAGGCGAAGAAGAGGTTGTCGAAGCGGAATTTGAGGACGTAGACAAGAACAAACAGCAGTAAAAAAGTTATAATGGAAGGGTCCGGCAGCTCCGGCGGTCAGGGGCAGAGGCAATAAAATCCTGAGCCCTCTGCAACAGGAATCTGCGGGCCCTTTTTGATTACTGTCAAAGAACAGGCATATGAAAGATTACTATGAAATACTCGGCGTCTCAAAGGACGCCTCGGCTGCGGACCTGAAGAAGGCCTACCGGCAGCTCGCCATGAAATACCATCCTGACAGGAACCCCGGGGACCATGCTGCGGAGGCAAAGTTCAAGGAGGTCAATGAGGCATACTCATGCCTGAGCGATACCCAAAAAAGGGCGCACTTTGACCGCTTCGGCACCGCAGAAGGACTGGGCGGCGGGTACGGACCGTTCGCGACCGGTGCAGGGTTCGGCGACATCTTTGAAGACATCTTCGGCGACTTTTTCGGCGCCTTCGGCGGCCAGAGAGGAACCAGGGCTTCAAGAGGCCATGATCTCAGATACGACCTCGAAATCACACTTGAGGAGGCCGTGTTCGGCACTGAAAAAGTTATCAACTTCCCAAAATGGGAGAACTGCAGCGTGTGCAGGGGAAACGGATCAGAACCCGGGAAGAGCCCCGAGACCTGTTCATCCTGCAAAGGCACCGGACAGATACGGTTCCAGCAGGGTTTTTTCAGCGTCTCAAAATCATGCGGGAAGTGCTATGGGACCGGGAAAATAATAACCAATCCGTGCAAGGAATGCAAAGGCAACGGCAAGGTCCAGGCGGACAAAACAGTCAGCGTCAAGATCCCTCCGGGTGTTGACACCGGATCAAAGCTCAAGATCTCCGGTGAAGGCGAAATCGGCGCCTACGGAGGGCCGAACGGAGATCTGTATATCGTATTGAATGTTGCAGAACACCACTTTTTCAAGAGGGACGGCACCGAGATATTCTGCGAGGTGCCGGTATCATTCCCCCAGGCTGCGCTCGGCACCGAGATAGAGGTCCCGACACTTGACGGCACATCAAAAATCAAGGTGCCGCCGGGGACCCAGTCCGGCCGGCTTTTTCAGATCAAGGGCAAGGGCGCCTCGCGCGTCGGCAGCCACCACAGAGGGAACCAGGTTGTTCGGGTGTATGTTGAGGTCCCGTCAAAACTCACCGACAGGCAGAGAGAACTCCTTGAGGAATTTGCGTCCATAAGCGGCGATGAGGTCACAAAGAGCTTCAGGGAAAAACTTAAGGACCTGTTTACCGGCGTTGAAAACTGACACTAAACTATTTTCTTCAGTTCTCATCGGACTCAAATGAGCAACCCCGCTGCAAGCTTCGAAGCACCAAATGTTTGAAAAAACAAAGTCGTCATTCGGGCTTGCCCGGAATCTTTCTTCAGAAAGACTCCCGACAAGCGGGAGTGACACATACCAGGATTATCATTACCACGATATGAGCATTGAAGAATATTTAAATTAGATGCCGAGGATATTTCTTCCAGAAGCAGCAGCAGCCGGCAAACTCACCATACGTGACGAAAAGGCCCGGTACCTGTCGGCAGTGCTCCGCTGCAAGACAGGAGACACGCTGTCAATCACCGGGACTGACGGGATCTCTTTCCGTGCACGAATACTCAGTGTCTCAAAGAAAGGCGTAGAAATTGAAGTCCTTGATCAGGTTGTTTTCAATACCGAGTCTCCTTTTCAGATAACACTCCTCCAGGGACTGCTGAAGGGAGAAAAGATGGATCTCGTGGTTCAAAAAACAACCGAGCTTGGTATAGGAACAATCATCCCGGTCATCACATCGAGAAGCCAGGTCCGCGATACAAAAAAAACATTGCGGTGGAGAAAAATTGCAGAAGAGGCGTCGCGGCAGTCAGGGAGAACTTCCATCACTGAAATCACCGATCCTGTCCGGTTTGAAGCCCTTTTTACACTGCATGCAAACCGTCTCAAAAACGGCATCATATTCTGGGAGGAAGGCGGAGAAAACCTGTCTGATCTCCTGGCGGGATACAGCGGCGCAGGCCGGGCAGC
>JBBIUL010000052.1:0-11040 GCA_037440265.1 Nitrospira sp.
ACATCAAGCATGTTCCTGTTGTCAGGGAAGGCACAATTCTCGGTATTGTAACTGACCGTGACATCAAGGAGTTCAACCCTGCAAAGGCCGCCACCTTTGATATGTACGAACTTCATTATATCTTTGAGAAAACGAAAGTCAAAGAAGTCATGAAATCCCCTGTCATTACAACCACCCCTGACACACCGATTGAAGAGGCAGCAGAACTCATGTACGATAGAAACATAGGGTGCCTCGTAGTCGAAAAGGAAGGAAAGCTTGCAGGAATTATAACCGAGAGCGATATATTCCGGGCATTGATCGACATAACCGGCGTCCGCCGCGGCGGCCATCGGTTCTGCCTTACGATTGATGACAAGCCGCAGGGTGCGATAAAGAAGATAGCCGACATCATACGGCAGCACGGGTTTGGTATTCATAGCATACTGACAACCTATGAAAAGGTAGAAAAAGGAAACCGGACCGTTGTTTTCAGGACGAGCGGCACCGGCTCCTTCGGTGCACTGAAAGCAGAGCTTCGGGGGTCTTATAAAAATGTTATCGTAACAAAAGGGACTGAAAGTCCACAGCGGAAGTCTTAGAAGGAACATTATCCATATGAGGGAAACATGCTGTATGCCTCTTACAAAACAGATTATCTGAATAATCGGGCTGTCTTATCTGAACCCGGAAAACATTTCGCATACTGGCAGCCTGCAGAGTCAGGGAATACCATAATATGACACCGGGATATCCTCTGACATGATTCTTGCCGGGATAAAACTGACTTTGCTTGGCATGGGAGTGGTAGTTCTTTTCCTGTTTTTATTGATTCTTGTGGTAAACATATCGTTCAGATTTCTTGCCCGGCAAAGTGAAAAGGAATTTGAGGACATGCGTTTGGCTGATTTGCGCAGGCACAGAAAATTCACCCCTGCTGAAAAAGAGAATGTTCTTGTCGCGGTAATCAGTGCAGCCATTGCCGCCCACCGCAGACGAACAGGTTAATATAGAAAACACAGGAATGTGAAGATGGATAAGGAAATTTTTTACTAATGATGATATCCGGGAGATGTATGGATAACAATGATCCCCGGAACGGAGAGCGCTCATGAAGAAAAAAATACGTTTTATGGACACATCATTGAGAGACGGGTTCCAGTCGGTATTTGGCGCCCGTGTGCTTACCGATGATTTTATTCCTGCGGTTGCAGCATCCGTGGAGGCAGGGATAGACTATCTGGAAGCCGGCGGCGGTGCGCGTTTTCAGAGCCTTTTCATGTACTGCGGAGAGTCTGCCTTTGACATGATGGACCGTTTCAGAACGGCAGCAGGACCGTCTGCCAGCCTCCAGACCCTTGCAAGAGGCATCAGTGTCGTTGCGCTTTCAGCCCAGCCACGGGACATGATTGATCTCCATGCAAGGATGTTCAGGAAACATGGCATAACCCATATCAGGAACTTCGACGCATTGAATGATGTCCGCAACCTTATTTACTCCGGACAGTGCATCAAGAACGCCGGCCTTCACCATCAGGTAAGCATATCCATGATGGAGCTGCCGCCCGGATGCACCGGAGCGCACGATGCTGCATTCTACCTGAAGACGCTCAGGGAAATCCTTGACTCAGGACTGCCGTTCGATTCACTCTGCTTTAAGGATGCCTCCGGCACCTCCAACCCGCAGAAAGTATATGAAACCGTGAAGGCTGCCCGCAAGCTTTTGGGCGATGATGTCATAATATGGGTCCATACCCACGACACCGCCGGCATTGGCACACTGCAGTATAAAGCCGCCATTGAGGCCGGATGCAACGGTATCGACGTGGCCCGTTCTCCGCTCTCCGGAGGCACATGCCAGCCTGATCTGCTTTCAGTCTGGCATGCGATCAAGGACACTGAATATACGCTTGATATCGATGTGCAGAAGATCATCAAGTCCACCCATGTCCTCGAAGAATGTCTGAAAGACTACTTCTTTCCGCCCGAGGCCCGGCAGGTGACTTCCGAGGTGATCCTGTCCCCTATGCCAGGGGGTGCGCTCACCGCCAATACCATGATGATGCGGGACACCGGCACGTTTCATCTGTACCCCAAGGTCATTGAGGCAATGTCTGAATGTGTGGCACGAGGAGGATTTGCCACATCAGTCACTCCGGTATCGCAGTTTTATTTCCAGCAGGCTTATGCAAATGTGACTGAAGGCCCCTGGAAAAAAATAACCGACGGATACGGCAAAATGGTCCTCGGCTATTTCGGACGCACACCGGTGGAGCCTGATCCCGAGATCGTCAGACTTGCAGAAAACCAGTTCGGGAAACCGGTTTTCAAAGGCGACCCTGTTGATCTGCTTGAGCCCGGCATTCCCAGAGCCAAAACTGTCCTTGAAAAGGATGGCCTCCCGGCAACCGATGAGAATATTTTTATCATTGGTGCCATGGAAACACCCGGAGGTAACAAAGGGCTTGATTTCCTTAAGGGAAAAGGGTTGGTCAATGTCCGAAAGATAACCCAAGAGACTGAAGTGGCAAAAAAAGTGTCTGCTACTCCGGCAAAGCCTGCCTGTCCGGCAGGCAGGCCTGCCAAAGCAGCAGGGCCGGCTGATTATACGGTGACAGTTGAGGGAAAGGCCTACAAGGTCACAGTCGAGGAATCCACCGGACAGGTTACGGCGATAGCACCGGCGGTGACTGCCTCCAAACCGACTGCCACTACAGAGATCAAGGCAAAACTCCAGGGCATTGTCTATCAGGTCTTCGTTGCTGCGGGCGACCAGGTCCGGACCGGCGACACGATCATGATACTTGAAGCAATGAAGATGGAAACCCCTATCGTATCACCGGTTGATGGCACTGTTGAAACCATTGAAGTAGAGAAAGGCCAGGTAGTACGAACCGATCAGCTGGTTGCTACCATTGCCGGCTAAAGGAGCATCAGTGAGTGCATTGTATCGATTGCTGATATCTCTTCTCTTTGTGGTGCTTCTCAGCGCCTCTCGGGCATCGGCTGTATCTCCAGGGCTTGAAGCAAGCCCTTCACCTGATTCCGCAGCTTCGACCGGGGAAATGCTCAGGGATTTTCTCACGTCTACCGGCATCTACAATTATTTGTTTCCTCCGTCAGGATCATGGACCGACGGGTTCGGCAGTATTATCATGATTGCAGTTGGTCTGCTCTTGCTGTACCTTGCGATTCAGAAAAAATTCGAGCCTCTGCTCCTTGTTCCAATCGGGTTTGGATGCCTGCTCGCCAATATTCCACTGTCAGGCATAACAGAACCCGGAGGGATCCTCTATTATATCTATGAGACCGGCATCAAGACCGGCGTCTTTCCGCTCCTGATATTCATGGGGGTCGGCGCCATGACCGATTTCGGCCCCATGATCGCCAATCCCAAGACCGCTCTCTTAGGCGCTGCTGCCCAGTTCGGCATTTTCACAACGATCATCGGGGCGCTGGTGCTGACAAAGCTAGTGCCCGGGATTAATTTTACTATCCTTGATGCTGCTTCCATCGGCATTATCGGCGGCGCTGACGGCCCGACAGCAATCTTCCTTTCAAGCCAGCTGTCGCCGAGACTCCTGGGTTCTATTGCAGTCGCAGCCTATTCGTATATGGCGCTCGTCCCGATCATACAGCCCCCTATAATGCGCTTGCTGACCACAGAGGAAGAACGCAGGATCAGGATGACACAGCTCCGCTACGTCGGGAGGACAGAGAAAATTGTTTTCCCGCTGGCCGTGCTCGGATTGTGTCTGCTCCTGCTCCCTTCAGCTGCCCCGCTCATCGGTTTTTTCATGTTCGGCAACCTGATGCGGGAATCCGGGGTGGTTGAACGGCTCTCGAAAACAACCCAGAATGCGCTTATCAATATCGTCACGATACTCCTTGGCCTCGGGGTAGGCTCGCAGCTTTCAGCTGCCGGGTTCCTTAATCTTGAAACACTGGGGATCCTTTTTCTTGGCGCCTTTGCCTTCAGTATCGGTACTGCATCGGGGGTGCTTATGGCAAAGGCTATGAACCTGTTCATGAAGGATAAGATAAATCCCCTGATCGGTTCTGCCGGGGTCTCGGCTGTTCCTATGGCTGCCAGGGTAAGCCATAAACTGGGGATGGAGGCTGACCCCGAGAACATGCTTCTGATGTTCGCCATGGGTCCGAATGTCTCAGGCGTCATCGGGTCGGCAGTCGTAGCCGGTGTGCTGTTGACGCTTAAAGGCCTGTTGCTCTATTGATTCAGAGTCTGAAACTGAATTATACTTTTAGACTGTTTTAAAGGGATTATTTTTATTCGATAAACTCGCAAGATTCAGGAGGCACACATGTCGATACGAGTGCTTATGACAAGGAGGATGCCCCGCCTGGCTGGCGGGATGGAAGCAGCCCTTTTGCCTAAACTCGTCCCGATGCTGACCGAACTCAGGTCTATGGCAATGCGGCAGCCGGGATATATCTCAGGCGAAACCATGCGGAATGTTAATGACCCGTATGAATTTCTGGTCATCAGCACATGGAAAACCGTCGAGGACTGGCAGCGGTGGTTTGCCGACAAAAGAAGAGAGCATCTCGAAGGAGAGGTTGATCTGGTCCTTGGTTCAGACACGGAATACAAAGTCTATTCTTACGATTAAGAAAGTGCCGTAGAACCGATAGCGCTCTGGGAAAAAAATATATGAGGAGAGTTCCATGAACAAAAAAGCAACCGTAATAGGGGCCGGAAATGTAGGCGCAACAGCAGCCCAGCGGCTCGCTGAAAAAGAATTGTGCGATGTGGTACTGGTCGATATTGCAGAAGGCGTACCGCAGGGGAAGGCTCTTGACCTTGCAGAGGCAGCACCGATCGAAAAACATGATGCTCATCTTACCGGTGCCAACAGCTATGAGGCAACCGCAGGTTCTGAGATTGTCATTATCACCGCAGGCATCCCGCGAAAACCCGGCATGAGCCGTGACGACCTGCTGAAGACCAATGCCGGAATCATTAAGAGCGTCACTGAACAGGTGGTCAGGTTCTCGCCTGATGCCGTGCTCATCATCGTCAGCAATCCCCTTGATGCCATGTGCCATGTTGCTTTTGAAGCCAGCGGGTTTCCCAAG
The DNA here is from genome assembly GCA_037440265.1 of Nitrospira sp. GTDB lineage: Bacteria > Nitrospirota > Thermodesulfovibrionia > Thermodesulfovibrionales > UBA6898 > JBBIUL01. Next base: position 5,077 of record JBBIUL010000052.1, read on the forward strand.
AACCGAGTGATCGGCATGGCTGGCGTACTCGACTCTGCCCGCTTCAGAACGTTTATATCCATGGAGCTCAATGTATCTGTAGAGAATACGCATGCATTTGTGCTTGGCGGTCATGGCGATACCATGGTGCCGCTCCCCCGCTACTCTACGGTAGCCGGCATCCCCATCACAGAACTGCTTCCCAAAGAGAAGATCGATGCTTTGGTAACGAGAACAGCCAACGGAGGCGCTGAAATTGTCAGCCTCCTGAAAACCGGGAGCGCCTATTATGCACCTGCCTCTGCATCTGTTGAAATGGCTGAATCAATACTCAAGGACAAGAAAAAGATCCTTCCCTGTGCAGCCTATCTGGAAGGGGAGTACGGCATACGCGATCTTTTCATCGGTGTTCCGGTAAAGCTCGGCAGGAACGGCATAGAAGAGATCATCCAGATCAGGCTTACTGATGACGAGCAGGCTGCGCTGAACAGGTCAGCAGATGCTGTCAAGGCTCTTGTGGAGGCAATTAGAAAACTCGGGTAAGGCTTTTCAAACAAGAGAAAGACAGCTCAAAGTAGTGCGCTGAAGATAATCAGGCAGGCATTCTGTTCTGTCTTTTTACCTTTTCTACCGCCACCAGGATGAGTGAGAGTGCAGCCGGGGTCATGCCCTGTATCCTGCTCGCCTGGCCGAGATTCACGGGCCTCACCTCCTCGAGCTTCAGAAGGAGTTCCTTCGAAAGCCCCTTGAGGGTCCTGTAATCAAAGACATCAGGGATCGCGCGGTCATCGATCTTCTTCAGCTTTTCAGCTGCCTCGATCTGCCTGAGAATATATCCTTCGTATTTCACCTGGATCTCAACCTGCTTCCCCTCCTCCTCTGTGAGAGGGGCTTCGGGAGGGGCATAGCGAGCCAAAACCGAATACGTAATCTCCGGGCGTTTCAGAAGCTGCTCAAGGGTAATGTCTTCTTCGACCGGAGAGGTGCCGCTCTCCTCAAGCGCCTTGTTGATCGCAGCAGGCTTTATTCTTACTTTCTTTATCCTCCCGACCTCACGGCTGATATTCTTCTTTTTCAGACTGAACCGCTCATACACATCTTCAGCAAGAAGTCCGATGCTGCGTCCTTTCTCCATAAGGCGCATGTCGGCATTGTCGTGCCTGAGCAGCAGCCGGTATTCAGCCCTTGATGTAAACATCCTGTAGGGTTCAGTAGTGCCTCTCGTGACAAGATCATCTATCAGCACGCCGATGTATGCCTCATGTCTTCCGAGAATAACAGGCTCCTCGCCCTGATGCCTGCGTGCTGCATTGATTCCTGCCATCAGTCCCTGGGCAGCGGCCTCTTCATACCCTGACGTGCCGTTGATCTGCCCTGCGAGAAAAAGGCCCTTAATGTTCTTTGTCTCGAGTGAATGCCTCAGCTGCGTAGGGAAGATGAAATCATATTCAATGGCATATGCAGGCCTCATGATCTCAGCGTGTTCGAGCCCGGGGATGGTCCGCACCATCTGCACTTGGATATCAAGAGGCAGACTTGTCGAAATACCATTTGCATAGTATTCATTTGTCCTGAGCCCTTCAGGCTCCAGAAACACCTGATGCCGTTCACGCTCGGAAAAACGCACGACCTTGTCTTCTATTGAAGGACAGTAACGCGGGCCAATCCCTGTTATCTTCCCGCCATACATTGCTGAACTGCCGAGGTTGTCATGAATAATTTTATGCGTTTCACGATTGGTGTACGTTATGTAACACGGCAGTTGCGGGTTCTCAATCCTTTCGGTGCTGTGGGAAAAAGGCATTGGCGGGTCATCGCCCCACTGCGCCTCGGTCTTAGAAAAATCTATGGTGCTGGCATCAAGCCGTGGAGGGGTTCCTGTCTTAAGCCGTCCGGTCTTCAGCCCGATCTTCCTCAGGCAGTCTGACAGTCCGACAGACGGGAACTCGCCTGCCCTTCCTGCCTCAAAACTTTCATGTCCGACATGCATCAGCCCCTTCAGGAAGGTGCCTGTGGTTACAATGACATTTGGTGCTTCATAGACGGTTCCAAGCGAAGTCCTCACCCCTTTGACAGTCCCGTTTTCGATAATAATCTCTTCTGCCATAGCCTGCTTGATAGCAAGATGTTCCTGCTCCTCAAGCGCCTGCCTCATAGCAATCCTGTACAGGACCCTGTCTGCCTGCGCCCTAAGAGACCAGACAGCCGGGCCTTTGGATTTATTGAGCATCCTGAACTGAATCCCTGCACGGTCGGTTATCTTTGCCATTTCACCGCCAAGAGCATCGATCTCTCTCACGAGGTGGCCCTTCGCCAGGCCTCCGATTGCAGGATTGCAGGACATCTGGCCGATGGTGTCAAGGTTCATGGTGAGCATGCAGACAGCCAATCCCATGCGGGAGGCTGCAAGTGCTGCTTCACACCCTGCATGGCCGGCGCCAATAATGACTGCATCATATGTTTGTGTTGTTGTCATCAGATTGATAGTATAGAATAAATAACGCTATTAATTCCTGTACGCACATGGGGTGAAAACTGCTTCCGGATATTGCACTTACAGGCAAATGGGAGCATAAAAAACTGCCCCAGCGGTATTACAGACTTATGAAATACAAGCTTCGTTAAATTGGTTAAACATGAAATACGGTAATACAAAAAACCCTGCTCAGCTGTCCCTGCCGATAGGTCATGATGAAGACAGCCTGAGGTATTATATGACAAAATCCACCGGCAAAAGCATTTACCTTACCCTGACAGACAATACCAGCAGCATGCTGTCTGTCATAGCAAAAAACAATCGCATATCGGTAAGGCTTCAGCGGATATTCCTCAGCGCAGACCTTTCCGTCATCGATGAAATAGTTTCATTCATCAAAAACAGAAAAGGGAAACTGCCGCTCTTCAGGGAGTTCCTGAAAGAAAATCTGAAGTCTGTGAAAAAGAGCCCGCGCAAAACGTGCAGGATTTCCACACGTGGAAGGCACCACAATCTGGCTGACATCTATGCAGCGGTAAACAAGCAATATTTTAACGGCAGTGTCGACAGCCTCATCACCTGGGGCTTGAGAAATTCACGGAGATTTGCACGGAGAAGGACGCTGGGGAGCTACGACAGCAATGCAAACGTTATCAGGATACACCCCATGCTGGACAGCCAGAGGGTTCCAGGATACTTCATCTCATTTGTTGTGTATCACGAAATGCTGCATGCACATCTGGGAGTACAGGAAAGAAACGGCAGAAGGTCTGTCCATTCAGCCCGGTTCAGGGAAAAAGAAAAAGCGTTTACAGACTATGCCCGGGCAATCGCATGGGAGAAAAAGAACATATAACCGGGAGGTGAAGTATGCCGGTACCCATTGTAATATCAATTGGAGATGTTTCAATAAACGGAGAGCTGTCTGATACAGAATGTGCCGCTGCAGTGGCTGCTGCGCTGCCGATAGAGGCCCGGCCCAATGAATGGGGAGACGAATTCTACTTCGAGATCCCGGTAAGGCGCCCGCCTGACAATACAGCTACCACAACGGTAAAATCCGGCGATATCGGCTACTGGCCTCCGGGCAATGCACTGGCGATCTTTTTCGGCCCCACGCCAATGAGCAGCGGCCCTGATCCGGTGCCTGCAAGCGAAGTCAATCTCGTCGGCAAACTCACCGGAGATGCAACTGTGCTCAAGAAAGCAAAAGGTGCATCAGTTATACGTATCGAAAAGGCTTGACCGCCCTTGGGTAAGAGGCTGAAGAGAATGCTCATAGTTGTCCTGACCGGTTTGGCATTAGGTTATGTCCTTATCGTCGCATTTGCCTATTTCAGACAGGAGAGCATGGTCTATTACCCTGACCGGACAATCACTGCCACCCCTCGTGACATAGGACTGCAGTTCGAAGAAGTGACCCTTCTGACGAAGGACGGTATCAGCATATCAGCATGGTATATTCCAGCTGTTAAGGAGCGCGGGGTCGTTCTCTTCTGCCACGGCAATGCAGGGAACATCTCCGACCGCCTTGACTCCATCCGCATATTTCACGCTTTGGACCTCAGCGTTCTGATCTTTGACTACAGGGGATACGGGAAAAGCACCGGCTCGCCCTCTGAGGAGGGCACCTACCTTGATGCAGAGGCAGCCTGGGATTATCTTGTTACGGTAAAGGACGGCAGACCAGAGAAGATTGTGCTCTTCGGCCGTTCCCTCGGCAGCGCAGTAGCAGCAGAACTTGCGCTCAGGAAACAGGCAGCTGCGCTCATTATCGAATCAGGGTTCACGTCTGTTCCAGACCTCGGCAAACAGCTCTTCCCCTATCTGCCGGTGAGATTGATGTCACGTTTTCAGTATGCAACAGGAGAGAAGGTGCGCACCATCGTAATTCCAAAACTCATTATACACAGCAGCCAGGATGAAATCATCCCGTTTGAACACGGCAAAAAAATTTTTGACAATGCAAGCAGTCCGAAAGAGTTTCTTCAGATAAACGGTGGACATAATGAGGGGTTCCTGCTTTCGGGAAGTCGCTACATAAATGGACTGGAAGGCTTCGTAGCAAAACACCTGTAGCGTTTTTGCAGAGGGAAAAAAAGATTCCGTAAATTATATTCTTTCGGAGGTCTTCATTTCTTTTGAGATCCTGTCTGCCCTGCGTACGGGTTCAGGGAGCCTGAATTCTGACAGACAGTCCATAATGATCCTTACTGAGCCTGCAATATCGATCTTATGCCCGGGAGATACAAACACCGGTCTGACATTTGTTCTGGTCCTCAATACAGTCCCTACCCTTTTTCCCTGGTAGTAAAGACCGGACATTTGTCCCTTCTGCAGGCCCGGCTCATTATATTCACCAACAAGGCGTGACTTGGCGCACCCGATGGATGCAACATTGAGGAGCACGCCAATATGCGAGGCAATCCCCATCCTGCGGGGGTGTGCAATCCCCTGGCCGTCACAGATCACGACATCAGGCTTATGATGCAATTTTCCTACAGCCTTAATAATCGCCCTGCCTTCCCTGAAAGAAAGGAACCCGCTTGCATAAGGGAAATTATCAGGCTCCGAGGCAACAGCATCTTCTATATGCGTCAATTCCGGGTAACGATACAAGGATGCAACGGCAATCACTCTGTTGTCATCAAAGGCAGCATCCAGTCCGGCAATCAGTGCTGGTGTTTTTTTCAGGGGAATTATCCTGACTTTTTTCCTGAGCAGGCTCTGAACCTTCTTTGCCCGGGCAATATCCTTCGGCCACTGTCTCATGAGCATACCTTGATTATATCCGATGTGGAGCAAACACCGGTTCTGTCAACTGCCAGATACAGGATCATTTATATTGAGATGTATTTGAAACAACTTTGGATAGAAAAAGAAAACAAGATGAAACGATATCGAGCTGAACTCAGCTCATCTGCTGCTTCAGGTGGTTCTGCATTTTGTGCTGTATTGCTTACTGAGCTTTTTTTCGTCCTCACGCAGATGGCACTTTTTGTATTTTATCCCGCTTCCACACCAGCAGAGTTCATTTCTGCCTAACTCGCTGATACAGTTGTCTTCATTCTTGGGTTGAATGAATGACTGCAGTTTACTTAGGACACCCATTTGTTGACCTCTTTCATCGTTCGTTTCGAAATTTTGCATCTATTGCAAAGGGATACTGCAAACTTTGCAAAAGACAACCCTGATTTTTTCCTGAGATGATTAATACTACAGCGCAGCTTTTGTTTTAGCTGCAATTGACGCCAGCGTTCTTTTTCTATGTGAGCGATAAGCGGCATAATTTCTCCTCGTGTGATATCTGATGATCGCCAATACTGCTGATGTCGTTAGTGTTTTGCAAGGCAACACTGCTGAAACCAGCGTCCGGGCTTGTTGCAGAGTCAGTGCGGGAGTTTTTTTTGAAGCGGATGCGAAGCCTCAGCAGAAAATGCAACGCCAGGAAGACATACATCATATGCCGATGCCATGCAGGCCAGGAACGATGCTCATACTGATCCATG
>JBBIUL010000053.1:0-10894 GCA_037440265.1 Nitrospira sp.
TCTTCTGCGCAAGATGCGCCGGCACCTCTTCATAGTGGGAAAATTCCATGGAATAAAGCCCCCTGCCAGATGTAAGGCTGTGGAGCTGGTTGGCATAGGTGAGCATTTCGGACATAGGAACAAGGGCGGTTATCTTCTGATTGCCGCCTGCCTGCGGTTCAACCCCCTGTACTTTTCCCCGTTTCGAATTCAGGTCTCCTATGACAGCTCCGAGTGTTTCATCAGGGGTAGTCACCTCAGTCCTCATAACAGGTTCAAGCAGAATTGGCTTTGCCTCCTGAACAGCCTTTTTGATTGCCATTGACCCCGCAATCTTAAATGCCATTTCTGAAGAATCAACCGTATGGTATGAGCCGTCAAAGAGGGTAACACGAAGGTCGACAATCGGATACCCGGCAACCACTCCCTCATGCATAGCCTCAACAACCCCTTTCTCCACTGCAGGGATATACTGCCTGGGTATTGCGCCTCCAACAATCTTGTCGACAAATTCAAACCCGGTTCCTCTTGGCAAAGGCTCGACCTGGATATGACAGTCGCCGTACTGTCCCCTGCCGCCTGATTGTTTTTTGTATTTCCCCTGAACCTTTGTCGATGCCTTTATGGTTTCGCGGTATGGTATCTTTGGGGTCTTCATTTCAACTTCAACGCCGAATCTCCTTTTCATCCGCTCAAGTGCGACTTCTATGTGCACCTGACCCATGCCGGAGATGATCATTTCTTTTGTCTCTTCCTCTCTGATGAATCTCAGGGTCGGGTCTTCCTCCAGCACCCTCTGAAGGCTTATGCTGACCTTTTCTTCATCACCCTTATTTTTGGGAGCAATTGCATATGAGATGATCGGCTCGGCAAACTTAACCTTGTCGAACACAACAGCATTCGCCTCGTCGGCAAGTGTGTCACCGGTATTCGTGCCCTTCAGCTTTGCCACGACGCCTATCTCTCCGGCACTGAGTGATTGTGCAGGCACATGTTTCTTGCCGAGCATATAGAACAGCTGACCGACCCGTTCTTTTGAATCGGCGGTTGAATTGTATATATTTGAATCAGCCTTGAGGGTACCGGAGTAGACTCTGAACAGGGAGAGTTTTCCGGCATACGGGTCTGCTATTGTTTTAAAAACATAGGCTGACAGCGGTGCATTCTCATCAGGTTTTCTCTCGACCTCTTTGCCGTCTTTCAGGTTTTTCCCTTTTACAGGAGATATGGAGGCCATTTCAGCAGGAGAAGGCAGACAGAGAATGATTGAATCAAGCAGACTTGAAACACCGATATTCTTGAGGGCAGAACCGCACGCAACCGGGATGAACTTTCTCGTGAGAGAACCTTCCTTGATTCCCTTTATGATTTCTTCGCTGGTAAGTTCGCCTCCTTCAAGATATTTCTCGAGAAGGGCATCATCAGATTCAGCGATTTTCTCGACCAGCTTTTTCCTGAAGGTTTCGACCTGGGGCTGCATACCGGATGGAATTTCCGCCTCCTGCATCTTTCCTGCGTCAAACGTATATGCCTTCATGTTCACAATGTCCACAACCCCGGTAAAATCAGGGCCGGTCCCTATCGGTATCTGAAGCGGAATCGCCTCGTTTTCAAACGATTTCTCGATCTCTCCCAATGATCTCTCAAAATTGGCATTCTCTTTGTCCATTTTGTTGATAAGGACTATTCTCGGTATTTCATACTCACAGGCATATTTCCAGACCTTCTCTGTTTCAGCCTTTACTCCTGAGATCGCACTGACGATAACAACAGCTCCGTCGACAACCCGGAGGCATCCCTTCGTGTCCTCGATAAAATTGATAAATCCGGGGGTATCGACAAGGTTTACGCGGTGGCTCTTCCAGTCGCAGAAAGCAAGGGATGAGACAATCGTAATCTTTCTGTCTATTTCCTCAGGTTCAAAATCCGTGGTGGTCGTACCGTCAAGAACAGTTCCCAGTCTGTCGATCATGCCGGAACTGAAAAGCATTGCCTCAACCAGTGAAGTCTTTCCAGCACCTCCGTGAGCTATTACCGCAACATTTCTGATTTTCGCAACATCAAAGTTAGACATTAAGAAACCCCCTTTGAATTTATTTAATATCGGTATTGAGATCCAATAATGCCGCTGAATATACAGTCCTGGGTCGTCACCAGCACGCCCGGGCTTCCGGTACTTCTCGCATCGTACGTCCCGTCAAAGCGTGAAAGACGACTAATGCAATATTTCTTCTACAACAGGTTTGGTTTCGACCTTCTTGCCGGCCGAAGCGGTCCAGCTCTTTATAATCAAAAACGATAAGAAAAGAGCAATGATACCGCATACTGCAGAAAGCACGTCGGAATCAACCGCAGGGAAAAAACCGCTCAGAATTTCCTTGCCGATAACAGCACCGAGAACAAGCATAACAGCCGGGATGCCATAGACTATCATTGAGCCCTTTGTATAGGCATATGATTTCATGACAACCCTGACCTTCTGGCCCTCCCGGGCGCCTGCCTGATTAAAGGCCTCTATTTCCATTGTCTGATCACCGGGTTTGCATGTTCCCATGGTGCAGCCCTGACAAGCGCTCTTTTTCGGCACATCGACTATGGCGAGTGCTCCGCTTATGCTTTTTACTACTCCAATCTCTTCATTCATACTGCATTTTACCATAGCGGGTTTCAAAAAATCTTTACCTGAAAAAACACCGTGTTAGAGGAATTCAGCGAATAAACATGCCGCTCTTTCGATACCGGATACGGCTCTTTCCTGATGACTGGAGCAATGATTTTCTTTACAATACCACTATGCCTGATTTTCTGTATATTCATATCCCTTTCTGCATGAAGAAATGCTTATACTGCGACTTTCTTTCGGTCCCCTATGAAGAATCGTCTGCAGACCGGTATACAGACGCATTATGTATGGAGCTTCGCCTTAAGAAAGAACTTGCACGTCCTCTGCGAGGCATTTACCTTGGCGGCGGAACCCCTTCTCTGCTTCCCGGAGATTGTCTGAAAAAGATTTTCACCTGCCTGAGGGAAAACTTTCCTTTTTCCGGTCAGCCTGAAATAACTGCCGAGGCTAACCCCGGAACATTTGACCGCTCAAAACTGCATACCATGATGTCACTTGGCATCAACAGAATCAGCATGGGAGTGCAGTCCTTAATAGAAGATGAACTGACGGTTCTCGGCAGGATTCACACTGCTGAAGAGGCCCTTGCTTCTGCAACACTGCTCAAGGCATCCGGGCTTGCCAATTTTTCGCTTGACCTGATGTACGGAATACCCGGGCAGACAAATGCCACGTGGGAAAAAACCCTTGCAGCTGCTGTCGGGCTGACTCCGGCCCATATCTCTGCCTACGAACTGACGCCTGAAAAAAAGACCCCTTTTTTTGACCTCATAACATCGGGGACTGTCATGAAACCGTCCGAAGAAACAATTCTCGAAATGTATCGAACCACCATCAATATTCTTGCATATGCCGGCTATGAACATTACGAAATTTCAAATTTTGCACGCCCGGGATTTCGTTGCCTGCATAACCTGAATTATTGGGACAGGGGAGAATATCTCGGGGCAGGAGCCGGTGCGCATTCATTCATAAGAAACATCCGATCAAAAAATACCGGGGATATACCAACCTATATAGAAAGCCTCAACAGAGGGGTCATCCCGGAGACAGAATCAACAGAACTTTCCCTCCGGGATGCCGTCAGGGAATCATTGTTTCTCGGGCTGAGAAAAACCGAAGGCATAGACATTTCCAGACTCCCCAATCACGGTCTGAGCATTCCGGACGCTGTCAAAGATCTTGTTTACGATGGGTATCTGGAACTGATCAATGATCATCTCAGACTCACTGAAAAAGGGATTCTTATATCGAACAGCATCATTGTCAGACTCTTTGATATTTTTGCACCTGATACCTAAGCCCGCTTCATTTTTCTCCTGTCAAGGAATTCAGCAAGGAACGGGAGCAGCAAAGAACCGCCGGGCATGAGAAAAATGATCATCACCGGCACATAGACTGACAGGTGCCTCAGACTGCCTTTTAGTTCCATCTGTTCTTCTTTTGTCCATTTGTTGCCCGTATTTCTCGGTTTCATAAGGAGCTGCATGAAGCCGCTGATAAAATCAGCTTCTTGCAGGATAAAGGACCTGTTTTTATCGAGGAGTCTCTTCAGAAAAAAACGGATCACTATGGTTCTTTGTGAATAATAACTGTCACGCAGGATTTATCCATGTAGTTTTTTCAGGAGCCAGGCCATATTTTTCCCAAGATCCCTGAAGGTAGCAATGCCCTCTTCATCATTCAATACCTCGCCGGGGTTTTTGCCAAAGCCGATATTCCAGTAGCTGGAACCCGGGACAATCATATGGCTTATGCCGAAGAAATAATTGATGCTTGAATACACATGTGTCGCACCTGCCCTGCGGGCAGCTACCACTGCTGCCCCGACCTTCCGTTTGAAGAGATGCCCGTTGGCACGGGAGACAAGTCCGGCTCTGTCGATCAGGGCCTTTACTTCAGTCGATACGTTGCTGAAATATGTAGGGGACCCTATGATAATAGCGTCGGCCTTGATCATTTTCCCGACAAAGGAATTCAGCTTGTCTTTCTGTATGCACTTGCTGTCCTTGTTTTCAAAGCATTTATAGCAGGCCCGGCACCCTTTAATATCCGAACCTCCAAGTTGTACAAGCTCAGTCTCTATTCCTTCTTGCTTCAGTTCACCGAAAACCGTTGTGATTGCATGATAGGTGTTTCCCTCTTTCCTTGGACTGCCATTAAACGCTACGACCTTCATGTCTCAACCTCCGTATTATGTATATTACTGGAATGTGTCTTTTATGATTATATTTTCAAGCGCTTCCGAAAGACTTGCTATATCTGTCAAAGTCGAGTCCAATGGAAGTGGCTGCATACCGCCATCTGTCTCCTACCTGAACAGTGAAAATAACATCTTCGTCCAGGGGTGCTTCTATCCAGCTGTCAGTCATCAGTTCTTCTTCAAGCTGGTTGGCATCCCATCCTGAAAAACCAAGGGCAAACAAAAATCGCTCAGGCCCCTTCCCCTCCGCAATGTCATAAAGCATGTCTCTGGCATTTGTCACCGCAAGCTGTTTTGACAGTCGGATGGAACCGTATTTGTCATCAGGTGGAGAATACAGAATATATCCCTGTTCAGGCCGTACCGGTCCTCCGTAATAAACCGGTATATTTTCAATTGTGCTCTTGATCTGAAGTGATTTCATTATGACATCAAACCTGTCCATAAGGATTTTATTGACGATAAGGCCAAAGGCACCGTCCGAAGTATGCTCGCATATGAGGACTACGGACTGCTTAAAATTGGGATCTTCCAGTCCCGGAACAGCGATCAGGAACCGCCCGGTCATATTCATGATGTCAGGTTTCATCGTTTTTTCTAATATTACACTATTGAAAGACGCAATACAAATAAGACTGCCCGGACATATTCCTGCGTTTCTTGACTATCTGGTTCAAATGATTTATATATGTATAACTACCTTTGGAGAAAAAACAATATGGACACCAAACTTATCTTCAAGAAGAGCATCGATACCCTGAAAGACAATTTCATCATCATCGTTCCTCCCATGATCACATCGTTAATCATTACCCTGCTTCTCCTGCTGCTGGCAAAAAGCGGAGTTGCCCCTGCTGCCGTAACCGGCGTAAAGACCGGGGCTTCTGATCAGATGACGGGCATGCCTTTTATTGTGGGGATACTGTTTTTGATCCTGTGGGCAATGTCCCACAGCGTCGTCGTTGCAATGGCAAAGGAAGCGCTGGATGCCGGAGGAACCACTTTCAACAGCGGGATTCAAAAAGCAACGGATAAATCCGGCAGCCTCATCGCTGCCTCAGTTTTTGTATCAATCATCATCATGGTTACCATTTCCCTGTTTATCATCCCCGGTCTTGTTGCTTCATTTCTCCTCATGTTCACTTTTGTCGGTATAATCTCAGAAAATCTCCGCCCGTTAGACGCAATGAAAAAAAGTTTTGCTCTTGTCAGAAATAACCTCAGAGACTCGGCCGTGATTTTTTTAGGGATTCTTTTGTTGGGCTTTCTCTACGCTTTTGCCTCGCTCATCCTGATCCGCGTACCAATACTCGGGCAGCTGATAAGTCTCGGAGTAACCGGAACATTCTGGGGATACATCTCCATCGTCATAGTCATCGCATACCATGAAATGGTCAAAACACCTCTTCCGCCATCTGCGTAAAAACGCTGTCCTGATGTCATCTTCAGGCACTCGGCACTTATGAAAAATACTTTATCAGCAAAAATCCGCAGATAAGCAGCACAAAGAAGGCAATGGTCAGGAGATTAAAATACCTGTCGATAAAGCCCTTGATAGGCGGCCCGAACCGGTAAATCAGGAATGCAACGAGGAAAAACCTTCCTGCCCTCCCGGCAATCGATGCCAGCACAAATACCAAAAAATCTATCTTGAACGCCCCGGCAGCAATCGTAAACACTTTGTAGGGGATAGGAGTAAAACCGGCAATGCCTACTGCCCATGCATCATATTTCATATATAATGATCTGATATATTCGTATTTTTCTGTAGCCCCGTAAAGGGTCAGTATGCGCATCCCGAAGGTATCGATAAATTCAAGGCCGATGAAATACCCGAACATGCCGCCAAACACAGAACCAGCGGTACAAACAGCAGCGTATCTGAAAGCTTTTTTCGGCAGCGACAGTGAAAGGGCAATAAGAAGGACATCAGGGGGAATCGGGAAAAAAGAGGATTCGGTAAAGGCAATAATGAAGAGCACCGGTACTCCGTAAGGGGTATTCGCCCAGTGCAGTACCCAGTCATAAAGTTTTCTGAAAAATCTCATTTCCCTTGAGTGGCCAAATTTGAATTTTTCTTCAGCAACACTGAGTTACCTCAACTTCAAACGCGCAAGTATAAGCCCGGCAACTTTATTTAACACATTACTTCTGTCCAGGAAAGGAAAGGGCGGCGGTTTTCTGTTGCCGATTTTCTCGAGCAGCATCCGAATTTCAACATTATCACCTGCTGACATCCCTTTTCTCAATATCTCAAGCGACTTAAGCTTGTTTCCGGACTTGAGATAAACCCTGCCAAGGTTAAGATAGATTACCGGATTGTCCGGTTCCTGCGATATCGCCTGCTCACAGAGCCTGACAGCTTCTGATATCTGCCCTCTTTCCCCTGCAATACATACCGCGAGATAAGACTGAATCACGGGATTTTCCTGCTGACTGCAGGCCCTTTCAAAAAAAGAGAGGGCTGCGAGTCCGTTTCCTGCCTCGAATAAAGCCAGACCCTTCTCAAAAAGCCCTTCTTCTTTCATGGCACCATGTTCCATCTTCCCGCTGTATGATATAACTTGGCAACCGATTTGATAAAACCAAAATGGTCGGGGCGACTGGATTTGAACCAGCGACCACTCGCACCCCAAGCGAGTGCGCTACCAGGCTGCGCTACGCCCCGAATTAACTGATCTGACTGACAATGTCTTTTAATCTTTTCTTGATATACTCAATAGCGCTGGCAGGACTCTGAAAATCTTTAGAGACAATTCCTGTTGATGCTCTTGGTTCAGGAATCTTTATAGTGCCTTCTCCGAGCTTCTTTCTCACCCCTTCGATGGTATATCTGTCCTGATACAACATTTTTTTCACCTGTAAAATTAATTCCAGGTCTTTCTTGATATATACTCTCTGTCCTGACTTGTTCTTCCTGGGCTTCAGAAATGGAAACTCGGTCTCCCAGTATCTCAGAACATAGGACTCAACGCCGCTCAGTTTGCTTACTTCTCCGATCTTATAAAAAAGCTTATCCGGCAGCGGCAATTGAGATTTGATGGTTTTACCGGCAGGTTTATGCATTTAATTTTTCGATTTCGTCCTTTAACTGGTTGCTGACTCTGAAGGTTATCACCCTTCTCGGCGTGATTTCAAGGTCTTCTCCCGTCTTGGGATTCCGGCCGCGTCTGGCCATCTTTTTCCGTACGTTGAAGGTTCCGAATCCGGATATTTTTACTGATTCTCCTTCTGCAAATGTTTGTTTGATCGTATCAAAAAGAATCTCTACAATATCCTGAGCTTCTTTCTTTGACAGGCCAACCTTTTCAAAAATTGCATCAACAAGATCTGCTTTTGTCATTTACCTATCTCCCGTTCGGAATTTTCTTAATTATATTAAGGAGATAGACTCTTGTCAAGAAGAATTTAGTTTAAATTAACACAAATATTGTTTTTTTGACTGCTTTAAGTTAGTTCCTGCGTATGTTATTATATTTTTTTAAAAATTCTGGAGGATATACATGTCATATTCAGATTTAAGAGATTTCATTAAAGCGCTTGAAAACAAAGGACTTATCAAGCGAATACAGGCACCCGTTGATCCGATACTTGAAATCACCGAAATCACTGACAGGATGTGCAAGTCTGCTGATGGCGGCCTTGCATTGTTTTTTGAAAACGTTAAGGGCTCATCATTTCCTGTCGTCACTAATCTTTTCGGTTCATTTCAAAGAATGTGTCTTGCCCTTGAAATAAACAAACTTGATGATATTGCAGATAGAATAGAAGAACTGCTCAACCAGGCGCCCCCAAAAACTCTGATGGAAAAACTTGCTCTCCTGCCCAAACTGTTCGAGTTCTCAAAGTACCTCCCCAGGAAAGTAAAACACGCCCCCTGTCAGGAAGTAATAGAAAGAAACAATCCGGACCTCTCAAAGTTTCCTGTACTGAAATGCTGGCCGTCTGACGGCCAGCCCGGTGACGAAGGCCGCTTTATCACGCTTCCGATGGTATTTACGAAAGACCCTGAGACCGGCCGTCCCAACTGCGGGATGTACCGCATACATATCTACGACAAGACAACCACCGGCATGCACTGGCACATCCATAAGGACGGCGCCCGGCATTATGACAAATATAAAAAAACAGGCTCCCGCATGCCTGCAGCAATTGCAGTGGGAGGCGACCCTGCTGTCATCTATGCTTCAAGCGCACCCCTGCCTGAAGCCGTGGATGAAATGCTCTTTGCCGGGTTTTTGAGAAAAGAGCCTGTTGAGATGGTCAAATGCATCACATCCGACATTGAGGTCCCGGCAAACTGCGAACTCGTTATCGAGGGATATATCGAACCAGGTGAGATGCGCATCGAAGGCCCGTTCGGCGATCATACCGGTTTTTATTCTGCAGCCGATTACTACCCGGTCTTTCACGCAACATGTATTACCCACAGAAAAGACATGATATATCCGGCGACCATCGTAGGGAAACCTCCGATGGAGGACTGCTACATGGGCAAGGCCACTGAAAGGATATTCCTTCCTCTCATACGCCTTGATTTTCCCGAGATCAGGGATATTAATCTCCCTATGGAGGGTGTTTTCCACAATGCCGCGTTGATCTCGATTAAAAAGAGCTATCCGGGTCACGCAAAGAAGATACTGCACGGTCTCTGGGGCAAGGGACAGATGATGTTTGCCAAACTGCTCGTCGTGGTTGATGACGATGTCGATGTACAGAACATCTCGTATACTGCATGGCGTGTCCTGAACAACGTTGACTGGAAACGGGACGTTGTTATTGCAGACGGGCCGCTCGACGATCTTGATCATGCTGCAAACTGGCCGAGATACGGGTCAAAGATGGGGATTGACGCAACGCGAAAAACACGGGAAGAAGGGATGATGAGAGACTGGCCTGAGGAAATCTTCATGTCGGAAGAAATCAAGCGTCTTGTTGATTCCCGCTGGAAAGAATACGGGTTCTGACCGCACTGAATGACCGGTGAGACAGCACTTGCTCATCAGATGGCTGATCAACACCATAGCAATCATGCTCGCCATCAAGTTCGTGCCCGGGATTGTTTTTGCAGGTGAATGGTGGGGAATCCTGTTCGTAGGGATCATCTTCGGCCTTGTAAACTCCTTTATCAGGCCGATGATAAAGCTGCTAACCCTCCCACTGTTGATCCTTTCACTCGGGCTGTTCACCTTTATAATCAACGCGATGATGCTCAGTATCACGTCCTGGCTGTCTGGCAAATTCAATCTTGGATTTCATGTAAGCGGGTTCGGGCCAGCCTTCTGGGGAGCGCTTATTATCAGTTTTACCAGTCTGGTCCTCTCATGCCTGTTTCCGCCGGAAAACAATTATCGTCATTCCTGACGTTGCGGTTATGATTCGCTAAAGGTACAAATCAGAAAGACCCTCCGATCCCAATGCCTATGCCGAACCGTACCGGGGATTCTCTCTCCTCCTTAAAAAGATGAAGTTCCCTGCTGGTAATCAAAGGGTACTGATATTCAGCACTGTCTACGGTGCCGCTTCTTCTGCCCCTAACCTCCCCGGCAACAGTGATTATTCTTCCCTTGGCATAGATGAGCGGATCAAGATATCCGGCGTGATGGACAATGAATCTTCCCCGTGAGGTATCAGCATTGCTCAGTCTTCCGTACTGATTGAGGGGCTTCTCAACAACTTCTATGTAGGTCCCTTCTTTGGTGTTGGCAGAACCGGCAATAACACCCCCAATGATAATGACCTTTCCTTTGTGCGACTCGGGGTTGCTGAATATATCTTCTACAGACACCTCAGCAGAAACTGCGTCTCTCGATTCCTTTGAAACTGCATGGGTACAGCCGGCAAAAATAATGACGGACAGCACAAGCAGCAAAATCCCTGCGAAACGGTTTGTAAAGGCTTTTTCAGGCATCATATGAATCGGTCCTCCTAAGAAAAGAGTAATACAGAGCGCTTATGAATTCAAACCTTTTAGAACCTCGATCTTCAGACGGTGATTTTTTGCAGTTGAACTTCGGCTCTCTTGATGATAGGCTGTAAGTATCAAGAAATAAGGAGGACTCCATGTTTCATTCGGATGACAACAACAG
>JBBIUL010000054.1:0-10827 GCA_037440265.1 Nitrospira sp.
CCCTGAGGTCAAGCGTGCCTTCGATATCGACTGAGAGGCGGTCTATCCTGAGGCCCTCATGAACCGCGAACTCATAGAATGCAGCTTCAATGCAGGACGCCATTGCAGAGAGTAAAAGTTCTATCGGGTTGGGTGCAAGGTTGGAACCTCCTGCGGCTTCGGCATAATCGGATTTGACTATATGCTCCCTGACGTTTGTTTCCGTATAAAGCCCCTTTATATGCCTTGAGGCCACCTTCGGCTTATACAAGGCTGCTTCCGGTTTTTTCCTGAAGAACTCCATCCTCCTCGAGACTAACTCCTTCAACTTCGTTGCGCTATCGTCTGTCATGGAATACCTCCAACGGTTCTGAATAAAGATCAACCATCCGAACCTGGCATGGGTTTATAGTTGCCATCAAGACAAATAAATTGCGTCTCTGGCTCCTTTTCTTAACTTTATCACATCCGACCCGCGCCAAAAAACATAATGAATGATGTTACAATGATTTTATGGATAACAGCCTTTCACCCCAGCAGATACTCGAAAAACAGAACAAGAAGCTCTCCATACTCTATGACATTGCGCTCACTGTGGGAGAGTCCCTTGACCTGAAGACGGTTCTCGACGACGTCCTTGAAAAAATCATAGCCTTTATGGGGGTGGATGCAGGCGTCATCTATGTGATCAACGATGAAACGCTTGAGATGGTGCCGGTATCGTTCAGGAACCTCTCTGATGAAGTTGTAAAGGACCTCTGTGAAAACAAGGTAAAGGTTGGGGAATGCATGTGCGGCAGCATTGCCCAGTGCGACCGGGAGGTGATCATTCATGAGAAGGCGTCCCTTGACCCGAGGTTCACCAGGGGGGTGCTCAGGAAGGAAGGGATGGAGTTCTACGCCGGTTTGCCCCTGAAGGCAAAGAGCAAAGTAGTCGGAGTCCTCTGCGTTATTACGCATGCGCCCTACTCCCCTGACCTCGAACTTCTTGACATACTCCGTGCTGCAACCCTGCCCATAGGACTTGCAATAGAGAATGCCCGCATATTCGAGACCACGAAAAAAGAAGCAGAAGACAGGCTGAAGTATTACAACTTTGAAGGGATTATTGCAAACAGCCCCGAAATGCTGAACATTTTAAGCCTCGTCAGAAAGATCACCGATGTGCCGACGAGCATTCTCATCTGCGGCGAGAGCGGCACCGGGAAAGAGCTGATCGCGAGAGCAGTGCATTTCAACAGCATAAGGAAGGACAGACCTTTTATCGCTGTCAACTGTGCCGCTATACCCGAAAGTCTCCTTGAGTCGGAACTCTTCGGATATGTCAAAGGGGCGTTCACGGGCGCCGCCTCTGACAAAAGAGGACTCTTTGAAGCAGCTGACGGCGGCACGATCTTCCTTGACGAGCTCGAGGCAATGAGCAAGAGCCTGCAGGTCAATCTCCTGAGGGTCCTTCAGGACGGGACGTTCCTCAAGGTGGGGAGCACTCAGTTCCTGACCGTAGATGTGAGGGTGATAGCAGCAACCAATATGGACCTTGAGGATGCCGTCAGGAGGAAAGAGTTCAGGGAAGACCTCTATTACCGGCTGAACGTAATCAGGATAGAGCTCCCTCCGCTCAGGGAACGGGCAGAAGATATCCCCCTGCTCATCAGATATTTTCTGAACAAGTTCAATAAAAAGATGGGAAGGAACATCAGGAATGTCTCGGATGACGCTGTCGATGCACTTGTAAACTACTCATGGCCCGGCAATATCAGGCAGCTCGAAAATACCATAGAGAGGGCTGTGGTCATTACCGATGCAAAGGAGATCCGAAGGGAAGACCTGCCGATCGAGGTCAATTCACAACCACAAGTCCTCAGACAGGACTGGACTTTAGAGAACCTTGAAAGACAGCATATTATAAAGGTTTTAACCCTTGCCGGGGGAAACAGGAAAAAGGCATCCGGAATCCTTGGGGTAGACACAACTACCTTATGGAGAAAGATGAAAAGATACAATATCCGGCAATAATTGCATTCTGCAATTTCCGTTAATCCTTCTTCAATCGTTTGTTTTCAAACAGTTGTGAAAAGATCCCATGCCCTGTGCTTGAAATAAATTGCATTTTGCATTTTATTTCATCTGCAGCTGCAGAACACTATTCTTTCTTCATCAATAAAATCATTATATTTCAACAAGATCAGGGCATCATGCAAGGAGAATCTGTGTCTGGCAGGGAAATTGCTCTTTTTATTTTACAAAAAATCCAAAGGAGGTAACAGATATGGCAGTAGAAACATTAATCAATGGCCTTGACACAGGAAAACTCATGAGCGTCGTCGAGACGGTAAAACAGAACTGGGAGTCAGGGAAGACCGTATGGAAGGCATCATCCAGCTGGAAAGGCGGCTTCAAGGTTGACACATCTTCGAGGGAATTCTCATCAATGTTCGATGAGCCTGAGATGCTCTGCGGAACGAACACGGCAGCAAACCCGGTCGAGGTCGTGCTGCAGGCATACGGCGCGTGCCTGACCATAGGGTATGCCATGAACGCAGCGGTCAGGGGCATAAAAATCGATGACATCAGGATTGACCTTGAGGGCGAGATAGACCTGCCGGGATTCCTCGGGCTGGAACCCCCTGAAAAATACGGGATGGACAAGCTGCCCGGATTTAAGACCGTCACTGCAAAAGTCAGCATCAAGGCAGACGCGGACAAGAAAACACTCCAGGAACTCCACGAACACGTGGTGCGCACCTCACCTGTCGGACTGACGCTCTCAAGACCGGTGAAGGTCGACGCAAGACTGGAGCCTTAGATGCAGGAAGCGCCGGTCACCCTCCCCTTCGAGAGTTCCGAAAAAAAACCGGGCGACCTTTTCATCGTCCTCTGCGCATCCGGATTTGAGAATGTGGCAAGGGCGCGTTCAGCGTTGATGTTCGCCTCACTTGCAGTCTCGGCAAATTACAGGACAATCCTCTACTGCATACAGAACGCTGTGGACATCATGGTAAAGGGTGAGATCGAAAAGTACGAAGCACCTCAGCCCGGAGTCCCGACCCTCTCGCAGAGACTGAACGAGGCAATGGAGATGGGCGTCGAGATCCAGTGCTGCACTCAGACAATGGCGAACAAAAAAATCACAGAGACTGATCTGATCCCCGGGATTAAGGCAGCAGGGGCCATGAACCTCATTGTCCTGACCACGCAGGCAAAAGGCACCATAAGCTTCTAGAACCACGATGCTCCTGCCTCAATGAAGCAGGAGCATCGTAATGCCTCACGAAAAGATCCTGATCGTGCATTTTCAGTTTCAGGAAAGAACATTTCTCTGGTGTTTGTATATCCGATATCTCTTGCCGATTCATCAAGATTTAAAAAGGACTCCTTTTGTTTTTTATTCTGACAAAAAGGCATAAAATAATAGCAAGAGACGGAAAAAGGAGGCAGGTCATGAAACTGAATGAAGCTGATATCTTTGAAGAAGAAGCCGGGCTGTACAGAATAGTCCCCCTGAATGTCTTCAGGAGGACGCCGGGCGTCTACTTTGACAATGTGCCGACCGGCGCATTCCCGACAATCAGTGCGATAGACCGGGTCATACACCTCGGCAATGCCGCATCTCCGGGCAGGGTCGGTGATATTGAACGGCCGTGGTATATGCATCCCCATCAGGAAGACAATCTCCTCGTGCTCCACGGCAGACGCGATGTTGACCTTTATACAAAGAAGCACGGGAGGATCGAGCATTTTGCCGTGACGCCTGAATATATAGAGAAGAACGGGACAAGAGTCTTTGAAGGCGCTGCCATGCTCTGCTGGCCGAACCTGGTGTTTCACAGGGTAATGAGTTCAGAGGAAGGCTCTGCCGCGATTAACTTCGCGGTGCATCACGAGCAGATCGACATGCGCACCAACTTTAATATATACAGCCTTGATACCGATACAGGAGCCTTTCGCATGATACGGCAGGGGTATCTCGACCAGCCGTAACACCCAGAGCGTAAGCTTTCAGCGTCTGTTCGGGCTGCGGGTTTTTACTCGTCCTCTTCCTCTACAATGAGTAAAGGCAGATCGCAATCCGGACATTCCCTGTCATCCGTACCAACCGGAGAGGCGCACGCAGGGCATTTTCCCTCTCTGATCAGTTCGTTGGATACCCTGATCTCGGGATTGATTTCCATGAAGTATTCTTCGATCCTTCCCCTGGCCCTCTCAAGGTCATCGGGTGAGACCACCAACTGGCATGTATCTCCGCTGCATCCTTTTCCGCAGCTGGCAGCGGAATGTATTGAGCAGGCGATTCCCCCATCTATGAGCACCGCCCTCAGTTCACTCAACCAGCCAAGATCTCCCTCCCTCACGACAACCCTGTTTTCGACGGCCTTGGCCTCAAGCTGCTTCTTTTTCTCCTGTGCCTCCCGGTACGCTTCGGGCAGGAGGAGAGACGAGCCGCAGTCCGCGCACTTCTCTATATGCGGGAGATACTCCATCCGGCAGTCAGGGCACAGTTTATGCTGTTTCATATAACAGGGATTTTACCACAACCTGTACCGCAGCATGCCTGCTCAATCCTCACTCATAATCGTCTGTTCAATGGATTCCGGTTATTTTTAGCCCATGTTCAAATCCGCAGCACAGTGAATTTGTTAAAAAAAAGTTAAGGCCCGGTACAGTTATTTGGCGAGATCGGGAACCCGTGATATAATTAATACAGGCTATTAAAAAGCACATATCGAAGCAGTACATCGTTCGGAACAGTCAACGATGACTCGTCCGACAATTTTGTTAAGGGTTCTGTATCGCATCTCCAGCATATTGCCGATTTAACTGCATGGATATCAATTAACCGGAAGCATTCCGGAAAGGGGGAAAGAATCATGGATAAAGCTAAAGCTGTTCGTTCAGAATCATTCAGGGGTGCACTGCGTCCTGCATTGACCGCACTGCTTGTTATCTTATTACTGCCCTTTGGACAGGCCTTTGGAGCAGGGGAGACAGGCCCGCTGATAAAGACAAGTGCAACTGGCGGTATTGTCGCTGTTGAACGCTATCTGGATGACACCAGGGCACTCATTTCCGTCAGCGATGCGGCAAAGAAACCGATCTTCGGGCTGACTGACAAAGACTTTATCGTGACCGATGCAGGGAGGACTGCCCGTATCGTTTCAGTAAAGCCTATTGAGGAAAGCCTGGATATACCGCGACATATTGTTCTGGTCCTCGACAACTCCGATTCAATGCGCCAGCGCAATGCCATCGAACCGCTGCTCGCCGGCGTTGATGAACTGCTGAAGATCGTAAGGCCGATCGACCAGATGCAGGTCGTAGTCTTCAGCAAGGATGACCAGAAAATGAAAATGGGCGGCCGTGATCTGCGCGTTAAGACCTTCAGTTCAAATCAAAAGGCCGAACTGAAAAAATTCGTTGCCGGTGTCTACCGCGACGGCATCACATCAACCACGGTTCTTTATGAAGGGATGCTGGCCGGCCTCGAACTGATCCGCACACATCCGGAGAACGAGCCCAGGTTTCTTGTCGTGTTCTCCGACGGCGAAGACCTCAACAGCGCCTACAAGGACACTGACGTACTCAACGCTGTTAAAGGGATCGGCCGGTTCCGGGCTTTCGGCATAGACTATATGCCGGTACAGTTTAAAGACCCGTTTCTGACTGACTTCGCTGAAAAAAATAACGGGGAACTCTGGAAGGCAGCATCTGAAACAAACCTGGTCCCGATCTTCCAGAGCGTTGCCTCGAAGATGCAGTATTACTATGTAGTCAGCTACCTGTTTCCGACCACCGGCACCCTGGCGGTTGAACCGGCAAGCATCTCGATTGATGATGTTGTCAATTTTGATGCAGCAGCAATGGGGACATCGTCTGCCACAACATCTGTCATACGAAAGATAGACGCTTCTTCACTGACCCTGCGTCCATCTATTGATACTCCATACGACATTGCCAGCTGGAAAGTTTCTCTTGTCAACAACGACGGAGCCCTCGCTGTACAGGCAGGCGAGGGGACACCAGGCAAACAGATCGTCATGCCGATCAAAACAGATGACCTCGGGAAACTTGCTGCAGGCGGTGATATCAAAGCGACCATGGAAGTACAGGACCGCAAGGGACAAAGCATTGTCCTCAGCGCACCTCCTGTCAAGGTCAACCACTATAAGACCTCAGGCGGCCTTTCGGTAGCTCAGGACAGTCTTATTATCGATGAAGTTGTTCATTTCAACGCAGCAGCCTCACCCGTCACATCCGTTGTGCGAAGGATCGACACCTCAGCGTTAACGCTGAGGCCGGCAGTTGATGCAGCCCACGGAGTTGCAGATTGGAAGCTGTCACTCCGCAACAAAGACGGCGTCCTGGCTGAACAGGCAGGGACAGGCACACCCGGGAAAGAGATCCCGGTTGCGTTCAGGACTGATGACCTCGAAAAGCTGGGTGCGGCAGGAGATATCAGTGCTGTTATGGAAGTAAAGGACCGTAAGGGCCAGAACATGGTACTGAAAGCTATGCCCGTTAAAATCAAACATTTCAGGACTTCCGGCAGCCTTTCGGTTGCTCAGGACAGTCTCGTGATTGACGAAGTCGTTCATTTTAATGCAGCAGTCTCTCCTGCCACATCCGTTGTACGCAGGATTGATGCCTCTGCCCTGACCCTTCGGCCTGTGGTGGATGCAGCCCATGGAGTTGCGGATTGGAAGCTGTCACTCCGCAACAAAGACGGCGTCCTGGCTGAACAGGAAGGAACAGGCACACCCGGGAAAGAGATTTCGGTTCCGTTCAGGACTGATGACCTCGAAAAGCTGGGTGCGGCAGGAGATATCAGTGCTGTTATGGAAGTAAAGGACCGTAAGGGCCAGAGTCTTATGCTGAATGCACTTCCTGTGAAGATCAAACACTTCAGGACATCAGGAAGCCTTTCGGTTGCTCCGGCCTCTGTAACAATCGAGGAAATAAAAACCATCGACTCATCGCCGATGCTCGGCTACGTCTATTTCGCAGAGGGGTCGAACGAGATCCCCGCCGATTACGTCCGCCTCTCCGGTTCAGCCGAGACTGCTTCGTTCGACGCCCAGCGCTTCCGCGATACGCTTGAGAAGCACTACCAGGTGCTGAACATCATCGGCAAACGGCTGAACGACAATCCCGAAGCAATGGTAACGCTTACGGGCTGCAATGCAAACAGCGGCCGTGAACGGGGCAACAAAAAGCTTTCTGCTGCCCGTGCAGAAGCGGTCAGGGATTATCTGCAGACTGTTTGGAACGTGGCGCCTGAGAGAATCAAGACCGAGGCGCGCAATCTCCCTGCAACTCCGAGCACCGGGAGGCTCGAAGAAGGACGTGCAGAGAACCGCAGGGTCGAGATCCGTTCAGATGTTCCGGCGATACTCGCGCCTGTCCGCAGCACCTATCTTGCAACGAGAACTGACACTGAAGCACTTACAGTTCGTCCGACAGTAAATGCGCCGCACGGGGTTGCACGCTGGACCGCTGTTGCCTCCAACAGTACGATGAATCTTGGTGAGTTATCAGGAGACGGCAATCCGCCGGCTGAAATGAGCATACCTCTGAAGGCTAAGGACCTTAATCAAATTGCTGCAGCAGGCGACATCAAAATCATGATGAAGGCGCAGGACCGCAAGGGGCAGGACCTTTCCATGGCTGCTCTTCCGGTCAAAGTAGATTTCATACAGACCAGCCAGCGCATGGCACAGAAACAGGATTTCCGGATCCAGGAAAAATATGCACTGATCCTGTTCGACTTTGACAAAGATACCCTGTCACCGCGCAACCAGGATATCGTCAACGCCATCAGTACCCGCATCAAGGAGCTGCCTCAGGCGAAGACCGAGATCGTCGGGCATACCGACATTATCGGGAAAGAGGACTACAACATGAAGCTCTCCGAGCGTCGTGCGCTCACGGTCTACAACCTGCTTTCCTCAGCCTACGGAGGAGACCCGGGCGAACGGATCAGCCACCGCGGCGTCGGACAGAACAACCCGCTCTACGACAACTTGTCACCCGAGGCGCGGGCGTTCAACCGTACCGTGACGATCACATTGGAGTATATGGCGAAGGAATAGAGACCGCTAAGCAGTATACAACTGCCGGCTTAAGGGATTCATCCTGAGCCGGCTTTTCTTTTGTAATAGAACGCCTGAGAAAACAGGGGGATGTTTAAACGTTAAAAAAGAAGTTTTCAAAAACGGCAACAGTCCGTCTGACGGATAGCTAACAGCAATCACCGGCCCTAAGCCGGGAAAGAAACTCATCGCCAAGAGGAGACCAGATTTTTATCGCCTCTGTCCGGTTCAGTAATGCATGTCCCAAAGGCGGAACTATTACAAGTCTTCCGGTTCCCCCGTTTCTTGAGAAATCTTCAAACATCGCATGCGCTAACGCGGGTCTGAAAAAAGCGTCGTTCTCAGAATAAATCCAGAGGGTGGGAACCTTTGCCTTTCCAAAACTGCCCATGACCTCAATGAGTCTCTCCTCATTGCAGGCATGCCCGACAACCTCCATCCGTGGTACACCGCCCTGTCCTCCCGCAAAATTGATCACCCCGATCACCCCCTCTATGTTGAGGCTTGCCGTTGCCAGAGAGGTGAACCCTCCTGAGGAGATCCCCACAAGGAGGATGCTCTGCCTGTCGGCATATGCAAGGGTCTTGACGAAATCGATGACCGTGCTTACGTCCTTGGTCGCCTCTTGCGCAGATAAAGCGTAGTCCGGGTCAGTGCATGATTCTATGCTCTCTGCAATTGTTACACCGTCTGATCCGCCGTAGCCCCTTCTCATGGGTACAACAACGACAAAACCCCGTTCGAGGAAATATCTGCTGGCGTTTTTATAATCAAATCTGGTATGCATTCGTGTATAGCGGTCTACAACAGTCCCGTGGTTGATGATGACGACAGGATACTTCCTTTCCGGATCAAAATCATCCGGTTTATGGATATAGGTTGCCAGGCGGTATGTGGTGATCCCGAAGAACCCTTTGCCTTCCGTCGGGACCATGATGTCTTCGGTCTGCATGCCAAGGGCGGGCATAGATGCTGTCATCAGAATCACCGCAGCAAGAAGGAATACTCTCAGCATGGCCCGCACCTCTTAATCATAAAGACAAAACCTCTCTGATCGCATTATCCGCTAAATAAAACAGCATAGACAATACAGACAAACAAACTGGAATATTTTAACATATCGGGCATATCCTGAAAAAGCAAAGAAGGGTCAGAAAAACGTATCCTCTCTTCTGCTGTTTCAGGATATTCGGTGTGAGGCAAAAAGAAAGCAAGCACTAATTTTGAGATAGATTCAGTCGGTTCAAGGAATGGGAGATGAACCGCTCATACATTTATCCTTGCTTCGGCGCCTCCATGCTGTTTCATAATCCCCCCGTAAACCAGCCCTGCCGGAATATCTTCTCCCTAATGCGGGCGCAATGTATTGATCCTGTATGGATCATGTTCCATGCCTACAGGAAGCAGCAGCATTTCTTCAGCTTCACCTGCGCCGATGCCGGTTTCCACCTCCTGTGATTCGGCTGGACGCAGCCCTTCAATCCTGTACGGATCATATTCTGCAGTAATTGCAATCAGACGCATTGCCTCTGCTTCACCTGCGCCGATGCCGGTCTCTACCGCCTGTGATTCAGCAGGCTGCAACAGTTCAATTTTATCGACTGCATAAACCAACTCCGTCCCTATTACCGCACCAAGTGCAATGCATAGGGCAATTAATAGAATAGCGGCACCTTTCATCCCATTCACCCCCTCTCCTCCTGGTTCATCTTCCATTCATTCCCCTTCCTTGATTACAGTGTATGCTGTCCCTCACTGAAAATCATTCACCTATGTTATTCATCTCTGAACATATATTACTTTTTCGGCGAAACCGCGCGGTTCAGGGCACAGCATGCCGATTGTTTTTTTGACGAGGGGGTTTATTGACAGTACGGCTCAAGACACGGTTTTGGTTGAGCACGGCATTTGGATTGTGAAATGTATCAGGAGAATAATATTGCGTTTGCTTCAGATCCGGGAAAGCTGCCTTTGCAGGAAGCCCAGGGGATCAATTATTAAAAGGCTCTTTTTGCTCTGCTTCAGGTGAACCTTCAGCTCGGGATCCAGCAGGATGCGATACAGATGCTGGGGTGTAACCGCTATGATCTCGGCGAGTTCTGCGCTCTTCAGCGGAAGTTCAAGCCGTCCCTTCGCCTCAAGACCAGCCAGGTCCTCACAGGAAATCAGCTCACACATAAAATTTTTCAGCCGTTCAGTTGCGGACATACACTCAAGGGTAATGATCTTCCGGATATTATGGCCTATTTCAAGACTGAGCATGCGGTTGACTTCTACGGAGAATGCATTGTCCGTCTTCAGCTGATCCATGAATAATCTTGCAGGGATACATCTGATAGAGCACTGTGTCAGCGTTGTGGCAGTAGTCATATAGGTATTGCCGTTAATAACCTGGGCAGCTCCCAGGAGCCAGCTGCTGCGGCGAAGGCTGATGATCACCTCATCTCCGCCGGGGCCTATGCAGCTGACCTTGACTATGCCTCTCGCGATGAAATAGACCTGTTTTGCGGGATCATTCTGCCTGAACATCTCTACGCCTGATGTGTATACGTGCAGCGGGCTCCAGCCATACAGCTTCGTGTCAGGCATGCCCAGAAGTAATTGGAAATAACCGGCTGTACGGGCAGCAGACTTAGAATCTTCTGAAATTCCAAAGGCTTTCCGTTCCGTAAAGACCGTCATAGCCATCTCTATTTCTTATCGGTTTTGTACGTTGGTAATGATGACTGTAATACTACTTACATTTCAGCAGACAATGGGA
>JBBIUL010000055.1:0-10678 GCA_037440265.1 Nitrospira sp.
TGAGGGAAGGATCCCGATGATGATGACCGCAGCAAGGGTTATGGCAAGGGCAAGCCCTACTGCAGGAGATGTGGTAAGCTTCACTTCCTCCTTCGGCTCTTTCATATACATCAGCATGACAACCCGAAGGTAGAAATATGCAGAGATAGCGCTGAAGATGACCGCCACAATAACCAGCCACATGTATCCTGCGTTTATCGCGCTCATAAACACATAGAATTTGCCCATAAACCCGGCTGTCGGCGGAATCCCGGTGAGGGAGAACATGAAGACAAGCATCAGGGCTGATGCCAGGGGATGGGTCTTCGCAAGTCCTTCAAAGTCAGACAGGGTATCACCTTTGAAGCCCTCTGACCTGAGCATGATAATAACAGCAAACGCACCGATGTTCATAAAGGCATAGATCAGCATGTAATTGAGCACGCTAGCCATGCCGTCGGATGTACCTGCAATGATCCCGAGGAGTGCGTATCCGGCATGGGCTATTGATGAATAGGCGAGCATTCTCTTAATGTTTGTCTGTGAGAGCGCAACTATATTGCCGACACCCATCGTCAAAATTGCTATGGGGGTGAGGACTGCAGCCCAGTCGATCTGCACTGATGCAAAGGCTGTCATAAAGACCCTTCCGAGCACTGCAAACCCCGCAGCCTTTGGTCCGACCGACATAAATGCAGTTACCGAAGTCGGCGCCCCTTCGTATGCATCCGGCGCCCACATGTGAAACGGGACCGCTGCAATCTTAAATGAAAATGCTACGGCAAACAGGATCATCGAAAGCGTAACCACAGGGTTTTCAGCAAGCCCGTTGTTCACAATGAAAAAAGCGATCGCCTTCAGGTCAGTGGTTCCGGTCAGCCCGTAGATCATTGATATTCCGTAGAGCAGGAAGGCTGAGGCAAATGCCCCGAGAAGGAAGTACTTCATCGCAGCTTCGTTGGATTTGATATCATAGCGGATAAACCCTGCAAGGATATAGGTGCTCAGGGCCATGAGTTCAAGGCCGAGGTAAAGAACGATGAGGTCACCAGCCGAGGCCATGATCATCATGCCGAGGGTCGCAAAAAGAATCAGGCTGTAGTATTCACCGAAATTCACCCGCTCGACCGCGATATATTTCACTGAGATAAGGATCGTAAGCAGCACATTCAAAATAAAGATCAGCTTGAAGAACATACTGTAGCCGTCAGAGACAAACATGCCGCCGAAAGTAGTGCCGGTAGCTCCGACGAGTGTATAGGAAACAATGCCGATAAATATAATGCCGAGAAAGGCAACAGTCTCCTTTCTCTTAATAAAGAGGTCTGCAAGCAGCAGGGCAAGGGCCAGACAGGTCATCACAATCTCCGGCATTACCGGACCAAGATCAGGCATCACAAACTCTGGCATCAATACCCCCCTGTTTCTCTGTAAAAAGTGAAAAGAATTTCAGAATGCGGCTGCATCATTATTTGATATTCTCCACAATATTTTTGAAAGACGCAATTTCTGCTCCGCTGCCGGTATGCACGCGTTCAAGGAGATGCCGTACTGACTCATGCATGAACCCCAGAAACGTGTCAGGATATATCCCTATCCAGAATATCAGGATCACCATGGGGAGCAGGGTGATAACCTCGCGTGCATCCATGTCCTTGAGAACAGCCACCTTCGGGCTTGTTTCCATAAAAAATATCCGCTGGTACAGCCAGAGCATATACCCCGCGCCTATTATGATGCCGGTAGCAGCAAGCACGCCGGCCCACTGGCGCGCGGCAAACCCTCCAAGGATTATCAGAAATTCGCCGATAAACCCGTTTGTTGAGGGAAACCCTATCGAGGCAAGCGTAAAAATGATAAATGCCGTTGCATATACAGGCATTACAGAGGCTACTCCGCCGTAGTCTGAAATCTGTCTTGTATGTGTCCTGTCATAGATGATGCCGACACTCAAAAAGAGTGCTCCGGTCACCACCCCATGGTTTATCATCTGGAGGATTCCGCCTTCCATCCCCTGCGTGTTGAGCGCAAAGATGCCGAGCGTCACAAAACCCATGTGGCTTACGGAGCTGTAGGCAATAAGCCGTTTCAGGTCAGTCTGTGCAAGGCAGATCACTGCCCCATAGATAATTGCAATGACCGAAAGCACAAGCATCGCAGGGGTCATCGCCTTCGATGCCTCAGGCAGCAATGGCAGTGAAAATCGCAGGAACCCGTATGCACCCATCTTGATCAGAACAGCGGCAAGGATCACGCTGCCTGCTGTCGGGGCTTCCGTATGCGCGTCAGGAAGCCATGTATGCACAGGGAACATGGGCACTTTCACTGCAAAGGCCGCAAAGAACGCCCAGAAGAGCCAGACCTGCATATTGTAAGGATATGTCTTAGTCATCAGTTCCAGGATATCGAAGGTCCTCCCGGCATACAGATAGAGCACGATTATCCCGACCAGCATGAGTACGCTGCCGATAAGGGTATACAGGAAGAACTTGACCGCTGCATAGACCCTGTTCGGACCTCCCCAAACGCCGATGAGGAGATACATCGGGATGAGCATAGCCTCCCAGAAGAGATAAAAGAGCATGAAATCGAGGGAGCAGAACACACCGATCATTGCGCCTTCCATGATGAGAATTGAAATATAGAATTCCTTTGCCTTGTTCTTTATTGAATTCCAGGAAATCAGCACACAGAGTATCGTAACAAGGGTGGACAGGAGCACAAACAATACGCTGATACCGTCAATGCCGAGATAATAGGTCACGTTCCACTGCGGGATCCAATTATGCCGCTCAGCAAACTGCATCAGATGTGTTGACTTGTCGAAGTTGGTAAACAATGGGATTGAAAGCACAAACGTTGCTATGCTTACAACCAGGCTCAGCCATTTGACAAGGGATTCATTGGACCTTTTTACCAGAAGGATAAGGGCTGCCCCTGCAAAAGGCAGGAAGATAAGCGTTGTCAGTATCGGAAATCCCAGATTGTTCATGATCACCTGTTCCATTCTTTATTCACCTACCTCAAAAGCATAAAAGCTATGATAATCAAAAGCCCTGTAGCCATGATCGCAGCATAATGATGCAGAAACCCAGTCTGCATCCTCCTCAACAGTTGGCTGAATGCCCCTATGGATGCAGGCACCCCGTTGACGATTGCCTCGATGATCCGCGTGTCGGTAATACCGACCAGGATGTTCCTGGCTATCCATATGGTCGGCCTTACAATCGTAAAGCTGTAAAGCTCATCAACGTAATATTTATTGAAAAGCACTTTATAGACAAACCTGAACTGCTGGGCGATCTTTACGGGTATGTCTGTCCTGACAATATAGAAAAGCGCGGCAAGCCCTATCCCTGCAAAACCGGCAACCACTGAGACTGCCATGAGGATACCTTCTTCTGCATGCGTGCCGTGCACCTCAGGATGGCCGAGCACCGGGTTCATAAACTCTGTGAAATGCGCCCCTCCGCCAAGCAGATGCGGGATGCCGACCCAGCCTGACCCTATGGCCCCTATACAGAGGAGGAGGAGCGGGATGGTCATGGACTTTGGCGATTCATGGAGGTGGTGCTCCTGCTCATGCGTGCCGCGGAACTTCCCGTGGAACGTCATGAATATGAGCCTGAAGGAATAGAACGCAGTCAGAAACGCCACTATGGTGCCGATGGCCCATACAAACTTCCCGACCGGGCTTGCACCGGCATAGGCAAGCCAGAGAATCTCATCCTTGCTGAAAAAACCTGCCAGCCCCGGGAACCCTGCAATGCTCAATGATGCGATGAGCATTGTCCAGTAGGTCACCGGCATATATTTCTTGAGGCCGCCCATCTTCTGAAGATTGAGCTCTCCTGCCATTGCGTGCATTACGCTTCCTGCACAGAGAAATAAAAGGGCCTTGAAAAAGGCGTGAGTATATAAATGGAATACGCCTGCAGTAAATGCTCCCACCCCGCAGGCAAGGAACATATATCCAAGCTGGCTCAGTGTTGAGTAGGCTATGATCCTCTTGATATCGTTCTGGACCAGGGCTATGGTCGCCGCAAAGATAGAAGTGACCGCGCCGGTAACCGCGGTTACAATCATTGCAGTTTCAGAAAGCGAGAAGATGGCGTTGCACCGTGCAAGGAGAAACACGCCCGCAGTGACCATGGTGGCAGCGTGGATAAGCGCACTCACCGGAGTGGGGCCTTCCATTGCATCAGGAAGCCAAACATGAAGCGGCATCTGGGCAGACTTTCCGATGGCCCCGCAGAAAAGTAGCAGCGCTATCAGCGTCACAAGGTTCATCTCAAAACCAAGGAAGTTTATGGTCTGGGCAGCAACTCCGCCGACTTGGGTGAAGACCGGCTCGTAGTATATGGTGCCGAACGTCAGGAAGATCAGGATTATCCCGAGGCCAAAGCCAAAGTCGCCGAACCGGTTTACGATAAAGGCTTTTTTGCCGGCATCAGCAGCTGATTTCTTGTCGAAGTAATACCCGATCAGGAAGTAGGAGCAGAGACCAACGCCCTCCCACCCGAAATAAAGCTGGAGGAAATTGTTTGCCATAACAAGCATGAGCATACAGAAGGTAAAAAGGCTCAGGTATGCAAAAAACCGGTAATATCCCTTGTCGCCGTGCATGTAACCGACAGAATAGATATGGATCAGGGTGCTGCAGGTCGTTACAACGATCAGCATTATAGCCGTGAGCTGGTCGATAAGGAAGCCTACCCCTACCCTGAAATCTCCTGATGCTATCCACATATAGAGGTCTTCGTTCAGGGTCTTCCCAGCAAGCACATCCATCATGGTTGCAACAGAAACAACCCATGAGCCAGCAACCGCAAGGATCGACACCCAGTGGGCCTTTTCCTTCAGGAAGTCCCTTCCGAGCAGGATATTTATCAGGAACGCACCGAGCGGCAAAAATGGTATTAACAGATAATAGTTCATTTTTTCATCCCCTCATCTCGCTGATCTCATCCACATGGGCAGTTGCCTTGTTCCTGAAGAGCGCTATGATAATGGCAAGGCCTATTGCAGCCTCTGCTGCTGCAACCGTGATAATGAAAAAGACAAGGACCTGCCCCCTCATGTCCTGCAGGTAATGACTGAAGGCAACAAGGCTGATATTCACCGCATTGAGCATCAGTTCAACAGACATGAACATGATAATGATGTTTCTGCGCGTAAGGAAACCGAACACCCCGATGACAAAGACCACAGTGCTCAGATACAGATACCAGCTTAAAGGGATCATAACCCACTCCGTGAGAATTCAGAACTTCTGACTCCCGGCTTCTGAATTCTGAATCTTCTTTTCATTATGACTTCATCTTTCTCTTTGCAAGCACTATTGCACCTATAATCGCAACCAGGAGCACCAGCGATGCAATCTCAAACGGAAAAAGAAAATCCGTATACAACACCTTCCCAAGGGCCTTGGTATGCGTCTCTCTCTGTATGAATTCGATTGAATATTCCCCCTGGGGGCCGAGGACAAAATGCCTGAGCGCGCTCATAATCCCGATGAGGATCGCAACGGAGATCATAAGCCCAGCCGGCCATGAGCCAATAAAGCTCTTCACCTTGAGTTCCTCCCGGAGATTCAGGAGCAGAACCACAAAAAGGAAGAGCACCAGTATCGCCCCGGCATAGACAATGACCTGGATTGCCGCAATAAATTCTGCATTTAAAAACAGGTAGATGCTCGCGATATGGAAGAAGAGCAGGAGCATCCACATGACGCTGTGCACAGGGTTCTTCCGCGTAACAACAAGGAGCGAAAGCAGTATTATCACAAATGCGTAGTATCCGAAAAAAAGCTTGTGCAGCATCCCTATTCCTTACCTTTCACTTTGACTTTGCTGAACATTGCCTGCCCCTCATGTCCGTGAAAATCCTCTGAAAGGGGACGCCAGAAATCCCTGAAATACCGCTGGCCCTTTTCGCCTGCAAAATAGGTGTCCCAATTTTTAAGGAGCTTCTCCTTGTTCATATAAAGCTCATCACGGGAATATGTTGAATATTCATAATGCTCGCTCAGGGTGATCGCCCCGAACGGGCAGGCCTCGACGCAGAAGCCGCAGTAGATGCAGCGCACGGTCTCTATCTCATACCGTTCGACCACCTTGCTGTTGTCATCACCTTCGGTCGTATATATATGGATGCACTGTGAAGGACAGTACGCACCGCAGAGGCCGCATCCCACGCACTTCATCTTGCCTTCCTCATTCTTGGCCAGAGCATGGAGGCCCCTGAACCCGGGCTGAGAATACACCCTGACCTTCACCGGGTAGCGCCTGGTAACAGCAGGGCGGAACAAGAGCGTCCTCAGGGTCACACTAAGGCCTTTGATTATCTCTATGAACGATATGGTTTTGAACAACTTATGCGTAATCATAGCAGCCCCATTATCCACATCTTGACCGTTGCAGTAAACACGATATTTGCCAGGGCCACTGGTATGAGGATTTTCCAGCCGATAGCCATGAGCTGGTCATACCGGTACCGTGGAAGCGTTGCCCTGACCCAGTAATAAAAGAACATGAACGCATACACCTTTATAAGGAACCACACAATGCCGGGCACATAACTGAGAAACGGCACTGCATTGGTTACGAACATCGGTATGGTCCAGCCGCCGAGGAAACAGAGCGCGGCAATGGACGACATTACCAGCATGCCTGCATATTCACCGAGGAAGAAGAGGGCAAACCTGAACCCGCTGTATTCGGTGAAATAGCCGGCAACCAGTTCGCTCTCAGCTTCGGGGAGGTCAAACGGAAGCCTGTTGGTCTCTGCAAAGGCGGCAATAACAAAAACGACAAACCCTATGAACTGCGGCACTGCGAACATTCCGGCAGGATACTGGTGCTGTGCCCGTACGATATCAGAAAGGTTAAGTGACCCGGCCATAATCATGACCCCGACAAGACTGAGCCCCATAGCGATTTCATAGCTGATGACCTGTGATGCCGACCGCAGCCCTCCGAGGAAGGCATACTTGGAATCAGACGACCAGCCAGACATTACAATGCCGTAGGCTGCAAGCGACGACATCGCAAAGAGGAAGAGCAGTCCTACGTTTATGTCTGCAATGACGAATGTATCAAAAAACGGGAGGACGGCAAAAGAAGTAATGGCTGCAACAAAGAAAATAACCGGTGACAGATAAAAGATCGGCTTATCAGCCTGGGCAGGGATAATATCTTCCTTGAAAAAGAGCTTTATCCCGTCTGCAAACGGCTGAAACAGTCCGAAGGGCCCTACTTCGCGCGGTCCGAGCCGCAGCTGCATATGGGCAATCACCTTGCGTTCCCAGTAGGTTGCATAGGCTATATGAAGGAGTGCAAAAGTAAGGACAGCCGCAATCTTGAGGAGTATAATGACAATATCGACAATAACATCAAAAGATCCCGGTCCGAGCAATGTCTCAAGGATACTGTTCATGGAGCAACCTTCTCGATAGTTATTTGATTCATATCAATGCATGGGGCTTTTGTGACACTGTCGATTGAATATTCAATCAGACCGAAGGCACCTTTGCCTTCGAAGTTGTTCGAGAGCATCACGTATGAACTGTCAAGCGACTTGTCGATAGTCACGGGAAGTTCAACGGAGCCCCTGCTCCCCGAGACCCTGACAATATCCCCTGTCTTCAGAGATCTTGCATCTGCTGCTGAAGGGCTGATCCGCAACACCGCCTCCGGGTATACCTTAACCAGTGCAGGCGCCTTCCTTGAAAGCGTTCCGGAGAGGAACAAAGGTCTTTCAAGCCTGAGGTACAAATTGTCACCCGCCTTCTTCCCGTTTCCTTTGCTGACCTCTATCTCTTCCCGCCCTCTGAGCGGCTCCCCCTTGTAGGGATAAATGGCATTTCCGTGGTCTATTTCCTCATAGGTAAGGTCCCGGTAAAGAGGAGAAACCCTTGTGATCTCTTCAAACACTTCACTTGCGTCCTCATAATTGAACCGGTGTCCCATATTCTTTGCAACCTCTGAAACAATCTTCCAGTCTTCCATGCCTTCCCGGTGCACAGCCTTCGGCAAGTGCTGTATCCTTCTTTCCATGTTCGTAAAGGTGCCCTCTTTTTCGGACCAGCTGAGGGACGGCAGCACCACATCAGCCATCTGTCCTGTCTCTGTCAGGAAGATGTCCTGCACTACAAGGAAATCAAGGTTCTTCAGAGATGCCTCAACAGCACCTGAATCAGGGAGATTATAAACCGGATTTTCACCCATTATATACAGCGCCTTCAAAGAGCCTTCCCGTGCAGCCTCTATCATCTCAAAGATCGTAAGCCCGGGTCTCTCTGAAAGCTCTGCCTTCCATGCAGTTTCATACCGCTTCCTGAACTCTGCAAATCCCAGCGGACGGTGTCCGGGAAGCATGTCAGGGGCACAGCCCATATCAAGAAGACCCTGTTCATTCGCACGCTCAGACAGGAGGTAGATCCTTGCGTTCATGATATAGCTGATAGCTGCAACAAGAAGCAGCTTATAGCTCCCTCCGGTGCTCTGCACAAGCTCTTTCCCGATGACTATCGCAGGGGTTGAGGCATTGGCGAGTTTTTCCACAAAACCGGTAAAATCCTTTTCTGCAATCCCGCAGTTCTTTGCAGCGTCCTGAGCAGTTGCCGCTATCTCGTTTATCTTTGCCTCCAGTTCCGCATGCGTTCCAGGCAGTCCTTTTGAATTCTTCAGGGCAGAGACAATGCTTTCGAGCAGAACCGTCTCTGAGAAAATATCAGGCCGGAGTTCAACCGGGTTGAAGTTGTCAAACCCCTTGACGTGCCCGACTGTGAGGATATTGCCGTCCTTCCTTGAGCATGCCCTGATCTGGAGCCCAAGTATGGGATTTATGGTAGTCGGGTCGCCTCCGAGCACAAGGATCGTATCAGAGTTCGAAAGCCCTGATATGATGTTGGCGGTCACGCCCTGCCCGAATATATTCTCAAGAAAACGCTGTGCACCTGCATATCCGGTCCTTGCTGTACTGTCAATGTTGTTCGTGCCGACCGCAACCCTCATGAATTTCTGGAATACATAATTATCTTCATTCGTGCAGCGAGGAGAGGCGATTCCGGCTATCGAGGAACTGCCTGACTGGTCTTTTATCTCCCCAAGTCTCTTTGCAACAAGGCTTATGGCCTCTTCCCAGGTTGCCTCTTCAAGCACTCCTTCTTTTTTTATGAGCGGTGTATGCAGCCGCTCTTTGCTCCCTACAAATTCATAGCCGAACCTTCCCCTTGAACAGAGCATGCCGTTGTTGACTGCAGACCCTATTCTCGGAACAACCCTCTTTATTACATCGTCGCGCACCTGGGCAACGAGGGTACACCCTACGCCGCAGTAGGGGCAGATGGTCTCAATCTCCTCTTTCACCTGCCACGGCCTGTAGCTGTGGCGGTGGAGTCTTGACATGATCGCGCCGACAGGGCAGACCGATACACAGTTGCCGCAATATTCACAGTCGTACCTGCCGCCTGAGAAAGGCTCTATATGAGAATGCCCGCCCCGGTTCATGACTGCTATGGCTGATGCCCCCTGGACACCCTCGCACATACGCACACAGCGGGTGCACATGATGCACCGTTCCATGTTCCTTACGATTACCGGGTCGTCGAGACTCTCCGTGACCTTTCTCTTCTTCTCGCGGTACCTTCCCTTTGCCGGACCGTATTTTTCTACGAGATCCTGGAGTTCGCACTCGCCTGCCTTGTCGCAGTACGGGCAATCCAGGGGATGGTTTATGAGAAGGAATTCGAGGATCCCCCTTCTGACATCAGCGATGGTTTCAGTCTCGGTCCTCACTACCATGCCGTCCGCTGCCATGAGCGTGCATGCAGTCTGGAGCCTCGGCATCTTTTCCACTTCGACGAGACAGAGCCTGCAGCCGCCGTATTTTTCAAGCTGCTCATGGTAGCAGAGCGTCGGGATTTTTATGCCCGCGGACCTAGCAGCCTCGAGGACCGTGACCGCCTTCTCAAGCCTGACTTCTTTTCCGTTTATCGTAAGGGTTATCATTTCCCGGCAACCCCCTGAAGTGTGCATGATTTTCTGGTTATATGGTCCTCAAACTCAGGCCTGAAATGCTTTATAAAATTCTGCACTACTGATGCAGCGCCGTCGCCGAGCGGGCAGAATGTCTTGCCGAGGATATTGCCGGTTATTGACATCATAAGGTCAATGTCACCTTCAGCGCCCTCTCCGTTTTCTATGCGCTGCAGGATGCTCCGAAGCCACCCTGTCCCTTCGCGGCAGGGGGTGCATTTGCCGCATGACTCGTGCTCGAAGAATTTCAGCGCACGGTAGCAGACCTTCACCATGCATACTGAGTCATCCATCACAATAACCGCACCTGAACCGAGCATGCTTCCGTGCTTGGGCATGTTCACAAAGTCCATCGGGCAGTCTATTTTGTCATGGGGCAGCACAGGGGTAGATATCCCTCCGGGGATAACAGCTTTCAGTTTTTTTCCGCCCTTGACACCGCCGCAGTGGTTATAAATTATGTCTTTCAGGGTAGTCCCCATCGGCAGTTCATAGACACCCGGCTTTTCAACATGGCCGCTTACGCAGTAGAGCTTTGGACCAGGACATTCGGAACTGCCAATCTTGGCATACACCTCTCCGCCGGCCTGTATGATATATGGGAGATTCGAAAGTGTTTCAACATTGTTGACGACCGTCGGCTTCGAAAATACGCCGAC
>JBBIUL010000056.1:0-10603 GCA_037440265.1 Nitrospira sp.
ACCTTACGTCTCATGTTCTCCTCCTGTGGTGATTTGGATTTATTAAAATTATTAATCAATTTATAAGAAAAAATCAAGAAATTAACCTTCAAAACATCTTTTTCACTCGAGGTCCTTTTTCATTAGAGGCGTAATTTTTTTCATATACATCATTATTGCAAAAGAAAAAACAATTATTGCGTCTTTTTGCTGCTATGAATCTTCCAGACTATATCCGATGTAGATTGGTATCTATATTTAGGGCACATTTTAAGAAAGAATTCAACAAAATAATATAGACATTAAAAGAACTAAAGTTCTATCGTCGTAAATCTTTCTGACTTATCAGCATGATATTTAGAAAAGCTTTAGAACCCTCGATTAACAGAAGGGCAGTGAGGTCATCTAAGGTTAATTCATTTCAACCAGCCGCTCAATACTTTTTTGATAAATTCCACCCCGTTATTAAGAAAGGCTTTAACCTTGACAAGGAAATTCTCCTTCGTTTCATCGATGGACATTGCTCGGCCTTCAATCTGGGCCTCTAATCTTTCTGCTCTCTTATCAGGGTCAGGATGGCTTGAGAGGAAAGAATGTCCCTTGCCTAAAGCCGCAAGTTTCTTCAGCGCTGAAACAGCATCCTTAGGTTCAAGAGCCTTCTTCTTCATGAATTGCAGACCATAGTCATCTGCTTCCTTCTCTTCCATCTGTGAGAACTGAGCATTCATGAGGGTTTCGCTGAGGCCGCCCAGGACGGATCGTGCAACCTCACCTGCAGAACTATCCTGTGACGCTATGCCCTTGCGGACAGCACTTGCAGCATAGGCAAGCTGGATCTTTTTCCTGATATGCTTCTTCATGACATGCCCCATTTCATGCCCGATTACGAACATCAATTCTCCGTCGTTCATCATATCCATGAGGCCGCTGAATATACGGATAGTCCCGTCGGCCATAGCAAAGGCATTGACCTCGGGTGATATATAGACGCCATAATTAAACGTAACATCGCCATCCTGAAGCTTCTGACTTGCCAGCCGGTTGAGCCGTTTTGAATACTTGTCACCAGGTGGAGCAAGGCGATTCCTCTTGTCAGATAACTCTGCAGATTTAAAAGCTATTTCAAGAACTTCCTTATCAGAAAGCGTAATCGCCTTGACCGCGTCTATCCCGGCATCAGTTGCTGTCATCACATCGGTATTCTCACAGCCGGATATGATGCCAAGGCAAAGAAGAATTATACAGACTCTCAACATATCGATCCAATCCTCTTCAAAGACAACCTGCTAATCAAACAACTCCTCAAGAAAAGATTTCTTCCTCTTGTATCCGCGATTCCTCCCTCCAGTCGGGATGACTACAATAACTGGTGCAAACAAGCAAACAGATCAAAACCCATTATACCCGGGAGCGATAACACCGTGCCTTCTCGATACGTTCCAGGTATTTCACATTTATTCCATTTACTGACACAAAAACAACGGCCGGTCCGCATTTCTGATGATGTGCAGGGCGGTTTCGCCGATCAGCCGTTTCAGCAGCAGGGTGCGCGCGCTGTTGCCCAGCACGATCATATCCGCCTGCCACAAGGTTGCCATAGGCAAAAGAAAGTCTTTGGGAGACCCCGGATTCCATTCATGCTCAACGTGAAAGCCATGTGCCAGGCAGTACTCGGATGCATCGAATAAAAGGCGCTGTGCCTTTTCCTCCGAACTTTGAAAGTTCACAACTTTCAACTTCACATCATCCCAGAGCCTGAGTTGAACGAACCGCTTCATGGTCTTGGCCGACTCCATCGAGCCGCTGTAGGCGATCATTGCCTTTCGTATGGGACGGAACTCGGAAGATACTGCGATTATCGGCCTCACTCCCGCTGCGATTAACCGGGCCAGAGTGTCCCTGGGCTCCTCTATCGACAGATCGACGGCAGAAACGTTATATTCAAAAATACTCCGCAGGCCGAATATCATGAGGTCGTGATACCGGGCAAGGGAGATCATTAAATCGAACGGCGATTGTTGCCGCTCCTGTTTGACCCGGTATTTGATCCCTTCTGCCGCGCATGCGGACTCGAAGTCGCTGATTGCATCCTCGATGCTCTCTTTTGTTACGTGAACACGCTGTGCGTCTGTTTTTCCCGCAGCGTCTAAAGCACCCTTCGGTACCATGCCTCCACGTGGCAGCCTCTCGATATCAACCACGGTTACTCCTGTTATTTCCGCTTCAAAGCGTTTGGCAAGTCCGACTGCACGCTGGATTGCGACCGTTGTATACGGCGTGCCGCCCAATCCAAGAAGTATCCTTTTGATCATTTTTTTGTCCTCCGTTTCTTCTTTTATAGTTGCCTATCTATATGTCATGCAGTGCGCCCGTGGCGGAGCCACTTCTCAATTCCGATCACAAAGAACACGAGCACCGAAACTGCCAGTATCCTCCCCCAGGCTTCGAGACCGATGGGCGCACTGTGGAACATCCAGTTCATGGCAGGCAGATATGTGTACAAAAGCTGCAAAAGCAGCATTATCGTAACTCCACCCCAAACCCAGGGGTTCGAGAAAAGACCGAGAGCGAACGCCGACTTTTTCAGAGAGCGGCAATTAAAGAGATAGAAGAGTTCCGCCATAACGAAGACGTTTACGGCTACCGTGCGCGCCTCGGCTACGGGCGCGCCTCTCAGCAGCTCCCACTGAAAGAGTCCGAATGCGCCCGCAAGCAGCAGCGACGCCACGATGAATATCCGGCCGATGAGTTCTTTCGTAAGTATGGGTGTTTTCGGATTGCGCGGAGGCCGCATCATGATGCCCGGCTCCTTTGGTTCAAATGCGAGCATGAGCCCCAGCAAGACGGCTGTTGTCATGTTGATCCAGAGTATCTGCACTGGCAGGATAGGCAGGGTGACGCCCGCAAATATTGCGACGAGAATCACCAGCCCCTCGCCGAGATTAGTGGGCAATGTCCAGACAATGAACTTCGTGAGGTTGTCAAAGACGCCCCGGCCTTCCTCCACCGCGGCCTCGATCGAGGCGAAATTGTCATCCGTCAGCACCATATCCGAGGCTTCCTTTGCCACATCGGTTCCCGTAATGCCCATTGCCACGCCGATATCCGCTTTTTTGAGCGCCGGGGCGTCGTTCACGCCGTCGCCGGTCATGGCGACTACGTTTCCCTTGGTCTGTAATGCCTCGACAAGACGGAGTTTTTGCTCCGGGGTCACCCGTGCGAAAACTGCAGTTCGCCCGGCGACATCGATCAGAGCCCTGTCGGATAACTGCGCCATCTCTTTTCCGGTAATGGCATTGCCGTCAGCATTCAAACCGATCTGTCCGGCAATTGCCGACGCCGTCAGGGCGTGGTCGCCGGTGATCATCTTGACATGAATGCCGGCCGTGCGGCACTTCTTCACCGCCTCGATCGCCTCAGCGCGCGGGGGGTCAATCATGCCCTGCAGCCCGAGAAAGGTCAAACCGGACGATATATCGGCATGATGAAGCGCATTCGTCCCCTGCTTCAGTCCGCCTCTCGCAAAGGCGATCACCCGAAGTCCCTTCGCCGCCATGCTCTCGACGTCCTGTAATATACGGTCTTTGTCCATGGCAATCGTCCGCCCTTCGGAATCCAGGAGCGAGGAGCATCTTTCCAGAACCGACTCCGCTGAGCCTTTAACATAAACGCACCTTTGTTTGTCGGCGCCTTTATCATGCAGGGTTGCCATGTACTGGTGCTGGGACTCGAAGGGGATCGTATCTATGCGGGGAAGCTGCTTTTTCTCCACGTCTGCAGTCAGCCCGCCTTTCATCGCAGAGACAAATAACGCTCCCTCGGTGGGATCGCCGTGCACTTCCCATCGGCCTTCCTTCTCGACCAGCAGGCTGTCATTGCACAACAGTCCGGCTTTCAGGCATTCTGTCAGCGCCGGAAACTCAGCGGCATCTATCGTAACTCCCTTCTTGAGAATCTTTCCTGATGGCGCATAACCCGAGCCTGATACGATGAACTGCCCGCCGCCTGCCATGATTTCCTGTACGGTCATCTGATTCTCCGTGAGCGTGCCGGTCTTATCGGAACAAATGATCGTTGTGCTGCCGAGGGTCTCCACCGCCGTAAGTCTTCGAATAATGGCCCGGCGGCGCGCCATGCGGGATACGCCGATGGCCAGAGTGATTGTCATAGCCGCGGGCAGGCCCTCGGGGATGGCGCCCACGGCCAGGGCC
Source organism: Nitrospira sp. (assembly GCA_037440265.1). GTDB lineage: Bacteria > Nitrospirota > Thermodesulfovibrionia > Thermodesulfovibrionales > UBA6898 > JBBIUL01. Next base: position 4,191 of record JBBIUL010000056.1, read on the forward strand.
ACGGCCGCCATGAACATATCGAATGCCGCCTGCCCCCGCAGGAGGCCCGCGCCAAAGGTGATCCCGGCAAGGGCGAGGATCGCATAGAGCAGTATGCGGCTGAAACGGGCAATCTTGCGGGTAAGCGGCGTTTCGAGCTCCTCAGCCGCTTCGATAAGCTGAGAGATGCGGCCCACTTCCGTTCCATCGCCGGTGGCAACAACGACACCGGCTGCCTGACCATAGGTGACCAGTGTCGAGGTGTATGCCATATTCTGCCGGTCTGCAAGCATTGCATCGTGACCGAGTGGATCACTCCTTTTTGACACAGGGACCGATTCACCGGTGAGTGTAGATTCATCGATCTGAAGCTCCCGTGTGCTGATGAGACGCATGTCGGCAGGCACCTTGTCGCCTGACTGAAGAAAGATGATGTCTCCGGGTACTATTTCTGCAGCGGAAATGCGCAGCCTTTCGCCTGCGCGTAATACAGTTGCCTCGGCAGTCATGAGACGGGCCAGCGCCTCTATGGCCTTGACCGCCTTCGACTCCTGTACAAACCCTATGACAGCGTTGACAAGAACAACGCCGAAAATAACGCCCGAGTCAACCCATTCCCGAAGAAAGGCAGTGATGACTCCTGCCGCCATGAGGATATAGACCAGCGGCTGATGGAACTGTAAAAGAAAACGCATAAAGGGACCCTTTCCCTTTTTTGCTGTGATGACATTGGATCCGAACCGCTTCCGGCGATGTTCGACCTCGAATATATCGAGCCCCTTTTCGCGATTGCTCTCCAGGAAATCCAATACCTCGTCTGCCGGAAGATGATGCCAGTGTTTGCCGAGCAATGTTTCCATGGCAATCAGTCAAAAAGCTCTTCGAGAAAGGATTTTTTCCGGCGCTTTTTATGGTAGTCGCCCTGCGGGTACTGTCCGTGCCCGCTCCTGCCTGCGCGTTTCTCATGAAAGTCGTGTGCCGGAACGTCAACCGACCTCTCAATTATCTTGTCGAGTTCTCCTCTGTCCAGCCATACGCCCCGGCATTTCGGACAGTAATCAATTTCAATCCCCTGCTTTTCCGACATAACCAAATCAACAGTGCAGATCGGACACTTCATGATCGATTCCTCCTTATATTTGTTGTTGTCATTTCCTCGTCCGGCTCACGTGGTTTAGAGTCTGTTTATGAACGCCTCTTCTTTGTCTGTCATCATTCCCGCAGTCTTTAATCTGGAATCAATGGTTCGACAGGTTCACAATTCTCTGATCACCATCTCTGTTGTCACAAGTCCGAGCACATCCGTCTTTCTAAAACTGAATTCCATCGCCCTTTTTGCCTTTCTATATTCATGAACCTCTTCGGCAGGGGCGGCGGATAAGGTCTTTTTCTTGAACTTTAAGGCTGACATCTCCTTATTGTAGAAATCAACCACAGCGACAAACTCCACCCTGCCCTTATAACCGATGGTCCTTTTTCCATCCTTCATATCAAAGGAGACCCTGACCATATCAGGATGACGGGGGATTCCAGCGATGTCCTCTCCGCCTACATCCTTTTCAGGTATATCTTCTCCCGGGATCAGGCCTTTAATCCTTTCTGTGATATCAGGAGACACCTCTTTTGCCTTTTCCTTTATTCCTGGCAATGCCTCCTTCGTCTTATCAATTGCGATTCCTGTTACCTTTTCGATCCCTGCTATCAACTGCGGGAATTCCTCAGAGACAAACCCTATGCCTGCAATAAATGCCCAAACGGCTAAAATAAGGACAATCAATAGACCTATTCCGCCAATGAATATTATTTTCTTCACTACAACCTCCTTTATTTATAATCAGGATAAGAAGAGTTCCCAAGAGTTGCGATCCTGTCATCCAGGTCAGGATGTGTTGCAAACAGCGCTGCCAGACCGCGCCTTCTTGAACCTGATATGCCGAAGGCTGCCATTTTATCAGGCAGATGAGGCTGGCGAACAGATGCCTTCAATGCATCCAGCGCTCCCATCATCGGTTTTTTCCCAACCAGTGCAGCAGCGCCGCTGTCTGCCCTGTATTCTCGCTTCCTTGAGAAGTAAAAGACAACAATAGAGGCCAGGACTGCCAGAACAACCTCGGCAATTATAGTTGTGATCCAGAAGGCAGGGCCGTGTCCCCGTTCATTTTTAAATACTACCCTGTCCACAGTATGTCCTATGATTCGGGAAAGGAAAAGCACAAACGTGTTCACCACACCCTGTATAAGAGCCAGTGTTATCATGTCCCCGTTCGCAACATGCGCCACCTCATGGGCCAGGACGGCCCTCACCTTTTCCCTGTCCATCCTTCCGAGAAGTCCTGTGGATACCGCAACAAGGGCATTGTTCCTGCGAATGCCCGTTGCAAAGGCATTCATGTCATCCGAGGGGAAAACAGCGACCTCAGGCATCCCTATGCTTGACTTTGATGCGAGTTCGGATACGCTTCTTACAAGCCACCTTTCAGCCTCATTTGCGGGGTCTTTTATAACCTTCGCACCCGTGAGCCTCTTTGCCGTCCATTTGGATAAGGCAAGGCTGATAAATGAGCCGCCCATGCCGAACACGGCTGCAAATATGAGCAGCGACCGGTAGTTTAATCCGTATGCGGTGAGATACGGTTCGACACCCAGGACACTCATTGCCGTGCTTAAGACCAGCAATATGGCGACGTTGGTAATCAAAAAATAAATGACCCTACGCATTTTCTCCTCCTTCTTCTGTTTTTCGAAATTTCATTTTTACTTTTTTCAGCAGATTCCTTGCCCACATAAACTCAGCGGCAAGGATTCCCAATCCGATCGGTATTACAATTATAGCAGGCCCGGGTAAAACAATCATGGCACCGCCGCTTGTCAAAACTGTGAACCCTATCACCGCCATGACAAGCCGCTTTGTCTGCTTCATTCCCTTTAAGAACATCGCTGTCATATCAGCCACTTTCCTCAAAAGAGTCTGCGATTGAGACGGACACTATGTATCTTCAGAGCCGTCACTTGATCTCCCTCTGGCTGTGTTCGCTGACAGGCTTGAAAACATCTTCAGATGAACTGTATGAATAGATACTTCCCGAGGCAATATTATAGTACCATCCGTGAAGATGAAGGACGCCCTCGTCCAATGCCTGCCGGACGAATGGGTAGGTTTGGATGTTATGCAGCTGAAGAAGCACATTTTCCTCTTCGGTAACCCGTTGACGTATTTCATTGTTTGCATCGGCATAGCGCCTGAGGACAAGCTCTTTCACAGAATCCGCCATCTGAAGCCACTCTTTCAAGTGCGGCATGGATTGCATTTCTTTCTCATCCCTGTAGAGCGCCCGCATTGCGCCGCAGCTGGAGTGACCGCAGATAATGATGTCCTTCACCTTCAGATCCAATACCGCCAGCTCGATTGCCGCCGCAACGCTGTTCTTGTCCTTTATTGCGCCGTAAGGCGGAATAATATTCCCCACATTCCTTACGATAAAGAGTTCGCCAGGTCTGCTTTGTGTGACCAGATTGGGATCAATTCGCGAATCGGCGCACGTTACGAACAATACCTCCGGCGACTGCCCTTCGGAGAGCCTGCGGAAAAATTCCTCTTCTTCTCTGAAATATGATCTCTGAAAATTCCAGATGCCCTTATATAACCTGTCCATGCGTATCTTGCCTCCTTTTCATTGCCTCCACAGCCGAGCAATCCTTTCTTCCATCGGCGGATGAGCGCTGAACAGCGTCGGCAATTCACCGCCTGAAAGCGGATTCACGATAAACGTATGCGGTGTTGCCTGGTTTGCATCCATGAGATCTTCTGCAATGTGTTCATCTCGGACCTCCTTCGGTCCAAAAAAAAGGCCTTTGCCCGGACTGTTCCGTGACAAAGGTCTTGCTTGTTAGTTTTACCTAACCAGTGGTACCGGATTTTCAGGCCGTGTTGACGATAGCCACTGATTCAGCTACTCCCCTTTATTGTTTTATGATAACCGAATATATTGAGAATAACAAGCTTCTCAGGACAAAATAATGTACTCCAGAAGAAATCATAAAAGAGAGACAGTAATTCAGAGTATTATTATAGTGTGCGGGTATGCCACGCTAGAAACAAAAAACCGTCCTACTGTCTGTAACGATAATATCAACCTTCCTGTCATGTTGCTCCGCCGGTATCGAATCTACAATCTGTTCTTCATATGCCGGGGCAATAACAGGAATAGCTTTTTTCATCCCGGAGAGCAACCGGTCATAATACCCTGCCCCGTATCCTATTCTGTTACCTTGCAGATCAAACCCCAGTCCGGGGATGAGTACAATATCAATATCCTGAATCGTAAAAGAGCGTTCCTCTCCAACCGCAGCAGGTTCGGGGATGCCCATGTACCCGGCAGACAATTCATCCATGTTTTTTATTTCATAGAGAAAAAGCATACGGCTTTCCCTGCCGACCTTAGGGACCACCACCTTTTTTCCATCCATGAAGGCCTTTCTGATTATCCCGAAGGTATCGACTTCCGACCTGAAAGATACGAATGAGAAAAGAACCTTCGCTGTTCCAAATGGATCAAGGGCAAAAAGCCTCTCCTGTATCATTCTGTTCTTGGCCCGTCTCACTTCGGGCGGGATAGTGTCCCGTTTTCGGATAAGTTCTTTGCGGAGTGAATCCTTCAGGGAATTTTCAGACATGCAGCATGTTTTCAATTGCTGATTTGATCATTCGTGCCTCTTCCACTGTCTTTGGTGAATGCATGAAAGGAGGAGCGCCGTGTATGTCGGCTTCCATAATTGAGTGGTTGAATGTCAGATGGCCGGTCAGTTCAATATCATCAATACCGTTCCTGATAAAGCTGATGTCTTCTTCCCCCCGGACCTTGTTTGCAACAACGAAAACCTTCCTGACGCCGAGTTCTCGTGCCATATTCCTGACAACCCCTGCAGTCTGGATGCTTCTCTGGCCCGGTTCAACGACGACAATAAAGGCATCGACAGAACCCGCGGTGCCTCTGGTAAGATGTTCTATCCCGGCCTCCATATCGACGATTACAACCTCATCTCTCTCAACTACAAGGTGCTTCAGCAGTCTCCTGAGCAGGACGTTTTCAGGACAGTAGCAGCCGGATGAAGCAGCCTTTGATTTTCCCATAACAAGGAGCGTTATCCCGTCTGTCTTATATCCGAGACCCTCCGGCAGATCGTCGACCTTCGGGTTGATTTTGAAAACACCTCCCATACTTCCAGGCTTCGCTCCGGTGCGTTCCTCAATCAACCCGGCAAGATCGGCAATCGGTTTTATTTTTGCCGCATCGTCCCTTGGAATCCCCAATGCCGACGCAAGATTTGCATCCGGGTCAGCATCCACTGCAATAACTTTTTTTCCTTCAGAAGCAAAAAGGTGGCACAACAATGATGACAATGTTGTTTTTCCCACCCCGCCCTTTCCGGTAACAGCGATCTTCATGAAAAATTCTACCATTACTTGCAAATACCTGTCAAAAGCCATTTTAGTTTGATTTTTAAAGATTTTTTGCGTTATCATTCTTTATGGAAACCAAAAAACTCCTTGAAGAATCCGGACGCTACCTGATGCATACCTACAACAGATTCCCAGTTGTTCTCAGAAAAGGCCGGGGCATGAAGGCCTGGGGCGTGGATGGCAAGGAGTATCTTGATTTTGTCGGAGGCGTTGCGGTGAACTGTCTCGGACACTGTCATCCCAAGATAGTTATCGCTATCCAGAAACAGGCCCAGCGACTGATTCACGCATCAAATTACTACCACATTGAACCTCAGATCAAGCTCGCCCGACTTCTTGTTGAAAATTCTTTCGCTGACAAAGTCTTTTTCTGCAATTCCGGAGCCGAGGCAAACGAAGCAGCCATAAAGCTGGCGAGGAAATATTTCAGAGAAATCGTTGGGCAAAACAGATTTGAGATCATAACTGCGCTTAACTCTTTCCACGGAAGAACCCTTGCCACGCTCAGCGCAACAGGCCAGGAAAAATTCAAACAGGGGTTTGACCCGCTCCTGCCCGGGTTCAGACATGTTGAGTTTAACAGCATAAACGCAATCGAAAATGCGGTTACAAAAGATACCTGCGCAGTTATGCTTGAACCGATCATCGGCGAAGGCGGAGTCAAAATGCCTGATCCTGAATATCTCAGGAGTGTCAGAGACCTCTGCGACAGCCATGGACTGCTGCTCATTCTTGATGAGGTGCAGACAGGCATGGGAAGAACAGGCAAGCTGTTTGCCTATGAACATTATGGCATAACCCCGGATATCATGACCATTGCAAAAGGTCTTGGAGGCGGTGTTCCCGTAGGCGCCATGCTTGCGACCGACAGGGTATCAGCTGCGTTTCAGCCGGCTACCCACGGCTCTACATTCGGCGGCAATCCGCTTGTCTGCGCTGCAGCTGCAACTGCCATAGACGTCCTGCTCGAGGA
>JBBIUL010000057.1:0-10559 GCA_037440265.1 Nitrospira sp.
GGAATTCGACGGGAGGGTTGTGCTCTCAACCGTACATCAGGCAAAAGGGCTTGAGTGGACGGTCGTCTTTATGATCGGCCTCAATGACGGAAGGTTTCCGTCTGCAAAGTCCCTCAAGAATGACGACGAAGAAGAGGAGAGAAGGCTCTTCTATGTTGGGACGACACGGGCAAGGGAAGACATCTATCTCTGTTATCCTGTTGCCTCTGATGACTGGGGAGCAGCGGGATTTCTGAGGCCGTCAAGGTTTATCAGGGAGCTGCCCCGTGACTGTTTTGAGGAGATTGCGGTTGAAGAGGTATAATAACAAAGCTTCTCGTCCTGATCGTACATTGTCTTGTGTACCCGTGGTCAGCTGCCGGAAGCATGGAATGCCTGATTTCAGGAAAGGGATTTTTCTATGACGTATGCCGAAGCCTTGAAAAGCGGGTTCAGCCTGCTGAACAGAAAACTGCAGCTTGTTGCCGTACAGGCTGCGCTGATGGTCATAAACTGTCTTGGTTTTTTTATTATGGTAGGCATCCCGCTCGGCATTGCCTTCATACTCTTCGGGCTTGACCTCACCGGCATTGCAGGGCTGAACGATATCCCTGATGTCCTGAGAAACCCTGCCGAGCTGTTTTCGAAGTATTTTGCCCTTGCGCTTATCGTAATCACCGGCATCCTGCTCTATTTTCTTGTGGTTGCCACCCTGGGTCTGTATGTCTTCGGAGGGTCTGTCGGCATTATCGGCAAGGGGTTTACTGAACCGAATGTAAAATTCAGCATGCGCTCCTTCTTCTCTGAGGCAAAGAGGATGTTCTTCCCGGTTATGCGGTTTGCATCTGTCATCGCGCTGGTTTTTCTGGGGATCGCGTTTGTGTTCGGACTGTTCGGAGGCATCATCTCTGCTGTTGTGTCAGGTGCCAAAAGCCAGGATTCGACCCTTGCCCTCTTTCTCGGGATATTCTTTTCGCTGATACTGGTGCTGGCAGGACTGGTTATCGTTATAGGAACGCTTGCCGTTGCAGTGTACGGTATTGCATGTCTGTTCTTCAAAGGCAGCGGGGCTGTCAGGTCTTTCAGGGAGGCGCTGCGGTTTTTGTGGGACAACCCTTATGCATTCTGGCTCTACCTCATCCTTTTCGCCGGATATGTCTTTGTGAGCTTCCTGCTGATCCTGATAAGCTTCCCGTTCAAGTTCATCCCGATTGTGGGCGGCATCATTTCTTTCCCGATCCAGATCATGTCATATCTTGTGCAGAGCTACCTCGGGCTGCTGGTTATCGCAGTCGTATTTGCCTATTATTTTGATACAGAGGTGAAAAAACCTGAAACGTCTGTTGAAGCGCCCCCGGCGCCTACAGGCGCAGATTCCACTCCCGACGGAGATATTTCCGATCTTCAAGGTCACCGGCAAGAAGACATTCCTCCTCAGAGGGAAGAGAACTCTTCAATCTGACACCAAAGGTCTCCTCAAACGATTCTGCGACGTTGTTTATGAACTCTGCTTCATTGAACTGAGCGGTTTCTTTTTGTATGTTGGTCATCATGTCCTGCAATGCAGATGCTGCCTCTTCCCCGAAGACTTTGCAATGGAAGTCTTTGTCATAGGTGTAGGGGATAGAGCCCTGCTGCAACAGGCCGTTGCTCCAGCGTTTCTGTGCCGAGCCGACCGCTTTTTTCCGGTTTATGGAAATCTCCCCGAATGATGCAGACTGGAAACAGTGCGGATTCCTGGCGAGCATCGCACCTTTCTCTCTGTCTTTTTTTGCCTCGGCAAGAAGTCCGGTTCTGTTCAGCGCGAGGACAAAGGCAGCGCTTATCCGCCGGTAGCTGTCGAGGAGCCCATGAGAGAATAATCCGCCGGCAGTCCCGGCAGCAAACCCGTAGGTCAGTTCGTGGCCGTGGAGGACCGCCCTTCCGCCTGTGGGCCTTCTGACAACCGGGATGTTTTCAGAAATGCAGTACTTGATGTTTATGGAAGATGCCTTCTGGAAACAGCCGAGGGTAACTGTCGGTTTGTCCCATGTATAAAGCCTGAGCGTCGGCGGTGCGTTCCCCTTTCTGACCATGTCTGCAATCGCCTCATCGAGTGCCATGTTGTATGATGCACTGCCTGGCCCGGATATGATCAGCCGCCATTCTGTTTCCATAAAAAAGGATAAATTGAAAAACGTTTTTTTAGCAATAACAGGATTATTACTGCTGTAAACTTCCTGGTTGCTTGTACATTTCAGATGGATTACAATCAGTCTATAACATTCTCTATGGTCAGAGAGGACTCATAAAGCAAATGAACCTGGTTGATTATTTGAAAAACGGTATCCGCATTACTGAAGAAAGGCTTACCCACATAAGAGAACATCCCGAAATGATTATGCACATCGAAAAAATAGCCGAGACTCTCATAAGTCCGGATACAGTTGTTAAATCAAGGAGCGATGTGCAGGCACGGCTTTACTTCAGGTACTATGAAGGTCTTTCCATCGGCAACAAATATATGTGTGTTGTGGTAAAATTTAAGTCTGAAGATGCTTTTGTAATAACAGCTTATTTTACAGACAGCGTCAAAAAAGGAGAAGTGGTATGGAAAAAGTGAAAGTCTGGTATGACCCTGAAGGAGACTACCTTGAGGTCATGTTTCAAAAAAAAGAAGGATATTTCAGGGAGACTGCCTCAGACCAGATAATGGAAAAAGTTGACATGGAAGGAAATGTCATCGGCTTTTCAATATTAAAAGTCAGTTCCATAAAGGGACATCCTGTGGAAGTTGCCCTGCGGGGTTAAAATAGGATTGCCTTTTCAATGCAGCACTTCAAATAAACACTTCTGTTTTATCTTAACCTCCTGAATTGACGATGATTTTGAAAGATCGTCATATAACTTGTGAAGACGGTCGGATTATTTCTTACTTCTCTCCCAAAATTATTTTTCGCCGCAGGAGCGAGATCTCTTTAATTTCCCCTTCGAAGACCTTCTGCTCCCCGAAAAGATTTTTCAGGAAAATTTTCCCTTCTTCAGGTTTCATCACATCCACATTCTCAAGAAAGAGTTCCTCTTTGCCGTCTTTCAGGATATAGGCGTTTGCCTCACACATGTTTTATCTCCTTTATTGTATTATTGCGCACTGCACCTCTGCAGGAGCATCCCCTTATATAGTTGAAGTATAAGAAATCAGTGAAAGGGTGTCAAAGGGTCGCAGGCCCTTCCTGTGTTGCGTGCAGGAAAAAGCAGATATTCTGTTGATATTTATGTATTTTCGGATATAATAAACCTGGCTGAAACATTAATCCATATTCATGCAATTCTTATTTTCGAATAAACAAGGAGAAACCCATTACGCAATTACCTGACAGAAGAGGCTACTTCGGTACCTACGGGGGCAGGTTTGTGCCTGAAACGCTCATGCCGGCGCTTGCTGAACTTGAAAAGGCATACGCCGCGTCAAAAAAAGACAAAGGGTTTCAGCAGGAGCTTGCAGATTTGCAGAAGACCTACATCGGAAGGCCGACGCCCCTCTATTTTGCAAAGAGATTGACCGCAGAGCTTGGCGGTGCAAAGATTTACCTCAAGCGCGAAGACCTCGCCCATACGGGCGCCCACAAGATAAACAATGCCATCGGGCAGGCGCTCCTTGCGAAGAAGATGGGGAAGCAGCGGCTGATCGCAGAAACAGGCGCAGGACAGCACGGGGTTGCAACCGCAACCGGCGCAGCACTTGCCGGGCTCGAATGCGAGATATACATGGGATCAGAAGACATCATTCGCCAGTCGCTCAACGTCTTCAGGATGAAGCTGCTCGGTGCCCGCGTGATCGAGGTTTCTGCCGGGTCAAAGACACTGAAGGACGCAATCAATGAGGCACTGCGCGACTGGACCACCAATGTGCGCACAACGCATTATGTCCTGGGCACGGTCTTCGGACCCCATCCCTTTCCTGTTATGGTGAGGGATTTTCAGTCCGTTATCGGAAAAGAGGCAATGAAACAGATCATGGCAGCTGAAGGGAGGCTGCCGGATTATCTTATTGCCTGCGTCGGCGGCGGAAGCAACGCGATCGGTCTTTTCCATGAGTTTTTGAAAAAACCCTCAGGCAGAAAGACCAGGATGATTGGGGTTGAGGCCGGCGGCAGGGGCGTACAGACCGGGGAGCATGCTGCGCGTTTTGCCGGCGGCTCAGTCGGTGTTTTTCAGGGGACGAAGAGCTATCTCCTCCAGGACGACAACGGCAATGTGCTCGGCACCCATTCGGTGTCGGCAGGACTTGATTATGCCTCGGTCGGGCCTGAACATGCGTATCTCAGAGACACGGGAAGGGTGCGCTATACCTCAGCAGACGACCGTGAAGCGCTTGCTGCATTTGAACTGCTGTCAAGGCTTGAGGGCATAATCCCTGCGCTTGAATCAGCCCATGCGATTGCCGAGGCAGTGAAACTGGCGCCCGGACTTTCGAAGAAGAACATTATAATCGTAAACCTCTCAGGACGCGGGGACAAGGATGTACAGCATATTGCAAAGATAAAGGGGATCAACCTCTGATGTCACGGATACAGGAACGGTTCAGGGAAATACTCGGGAAAAACAGAAAGGCGTTCATCCCCTATGTCATGGCAGGAGACCCCGGTATCCGGAGGACGAAGCAACTGGTCAGGATGCTGGAAGACTGCGGAGCCGACATTATTGAACTCGGCGTGCCTTTTTCAGACCCGCTTGCCGACGGGCCGGCGATTCAGGCTGCTGCGCAGCGGGCGCTCGATGCAGGCGTTACCCTGCACCGGGTGATAGACCTCGTCGCATCCATAAGAAACAGCGTCAGGGTCCCGGTAATACTGATGACCTACTATAATCCGGTGTTCAAATACGGCGAGAAAGCATTTGTTCATGACGCATCGTCTGCGGGAGCAGACGGCATTATTGTGCCGGACCTTCCGCCTGACGAGGCCGGCAGTCTGATACAGATTGCAAGAAAGGCTGATTTTGATACCATATTCCTTGCTGCTCCGACCTCTACGGGTGAGCGCATCAGAAAGATCGCGAAGGCCTCAAGCGGGTTTATCTATTATGTGTCGATAACAGGCATAACCGGTGCAAGACTTTCGATGGATGCATCCATCTCATCGCATATCGCCGGGATCAAACAGGAGAGCGGCAAGCCGGTCGCCGTAGGGTTCGGCATATCCACCCCGGAAGAGGCTGCAACCGTTTCAGGCTTTGCTGACGGCGTCATTGTAGGGAGTGCAATTGTGAAGAGGGTACGGGACAACGATACGGATTTGAGGAAGTTCCTCATCTCCCTGAGGGGTGCCATACAATGAAGAGACGGCTTCACTCCGCATCCTGCAAAGCAGTTTTTTTCAGAACCGGGAGTTTTGTGGGATATAATACTGACGGCAGGACGAATACCGGACTGATGCACAGCGGGAGAACCCATGGCATGGTTTAAGAAGAGCAAAGAAATCAAGACAGAAAAAAAGGTGAAGATCCCTGAAGGGTTGTGGGTAAAATGCGACAACTGCAGGGAGATCATCTACAAAAAAGAGATAGACAAGAACCTGAAGATATGCCCGAAGTGCAACTATCATTTCAGGATAGGCGCCAAAGAACGGCTCGATCTGATCTTAGACGAAGGAAGTTTCCAGGAGATGCATGCATCGCTCTCTTCGGATGATCCGCTCGAGTTCAGCGACAAGATATCGTACCGCGAAAGGCTCTCGGAGAATGCGAAGAAAAGCGGACTTTCCGAGGCGGCTATATCAGGAGAGGGTACCATAGACGGACATCCGGTGGTTGCGGTCATCATGGATTTTTCCTTTATGGGCGGAAGCATGGGGTCTGTGGTCGGGGAAAAGGTTGTTCGGGCCGCTGAACTCGCGATCGAGTCAAAACGGCCGCTGATCATCGTTGCATCATCGGGAGGGGCGAGGATGCAGGAAGGGATTTTTTCGCTCATGCAGATGGCAAAGGTTTCTGCAGCCATAGCACGGCTGAAGGACAGCGGGGTGCCCTACCTTGCAATCCTTGCCGATCCTACTTTCGGCGGTGTCACAGCGAGCTTTGCGATGCTCGGGGACATTATCCTTGCCGAACCCCGGAGCCTCATCGGTTTTGCAGGCCCGCGGGTCATTGAGCAGACCATAAAACAGCAGCTGCCTGAGGATTTCCAGCGGGCGGAATTTCTCCTTGAGCACGGACTTATCGACAAGGTCGTCGACAGGAAGGAGATGAAGAAGACGCTTGCGAAAATTATAGAACTCCTGACATGAAATACGCTGCAACCATAGAATATCTTTACGGACTCCAGAAATACGGCATGAAATTCGGCCTTGACAACATGAAGCGTCTCATGTCTCTGCTCGGAAATCCTCATACCTCTTTCCACTCTGTCCATGTGGCAGGAACAAACGGGAAGGGCTCGACATCGGCGATGATCGAATCAATGCTCAGGACTTCGGGAATGAAAACCGGGCTCTTTACTTCGCCTCACCTTGTCAGTTTCACCGAGAGGATCAGGATAAACGGCACCGAAATAGCAGAGGGCGACGTAATCGGCCTCGCCGCCGAGGTAAAAAGCGCTGCTGACGGCATCGAAGATTTCTGCCCGACTTTTTTTGAGGTTGTGACGGCAATGGCCTTTCTTTTCTTCAGAAAGGAGAAGGTGGAATGGGCAGTGATTGAGACCGGCATGGGAGGCCGGCTTGATGCAACAAACATCATTATGCCTGAAGTATCAGTAATCACGAGCATCGCCATGGACCACAGCGAATTTCTCGGACGCACCATCAGGGAGATTGCAGGTGAAAAGGCCGGCATTATCAAATGCTCTGTGCCTGTCGTAACTGCAGCGCAGCAGCCGGAAGCAATGGATGTGCTGCGGCGCAAAGCTGCAGAGACGGGATCTGCATTATCCTGTGCCGATGAGCATTTCTCTGCTGAGATGGTATCTGACAGTCCTGAAGGAATTTCCTTCAATTACCGCGGACAGAAGGATTACACCGGTCTGCAATTGCCGCTTGCCGGGGATCACCAGGTGCGCAATGCAGGGGTGGCGATAAGGACCGTTGAGGTGCTCTCTGAAAGATGCAGCGGACTGGAACTCGATATAAAGAGTGGGTTAAAACAGCTCCGGTGGCCCGGCAGGCTTGAAATGATAAAGGATGTTCCTCCGGTCCTGATTGACGGGGCACACAATCCTGCTGCTGCTGTTGTCCTTGCACGATATCTTGAAAAGCTTCTGATTTCACAATACCGCAGGATCATCCTGGTAGCCGGGGTGATGGCCGACAAGGATATCCCCGGGATCCTGGGCCCGCTGCTGCCGCTTGCCGCTGAAATAATATGCGCTTCTCCTGCATACGGAAGAGCTGCTGCCCCGGACCATCTTGCGGCACATGCAGCGGCAATGGGCTATAACACTCATGCAGCGGCAATGGGCTATAACACTTCACAGGCGATCAGCATAGCCGAGGCAATCAATATGGCAGAGAGACGCTGTAAACCGGGAGACCTCATCGTGATCACCGGCTCCTTCTATACAATCGGAGAGGCGAAGGAGACGCTGGTGCAGAAGGGCGTTCTCTCAAGGCTCAGGGAATGCTGAGAAGCCTGAGGGCATTAACCCCCGAACCGCAGTATCTGCGGCACGGTGCATTATTTTTATCTCTCACGGCCTTTACAGTATTATTTCTTCTGTTGATCTGCAACCCGTCATTCGCCGAAGACGGTGCCGCTGTAATTACCTCGGACACGCTCGAATATTTTGCCAATGAAAAGAAGTATATCGCGAAAGGCTCAGTTGAAATCGAAAAGGACGGAGCAGTGATCAAGGCAGATGCAATTGAATTCTATGAAGATACATCTGATGTGATCGCAAACGGCAATGTCCGCTATGAAGACCCTGAGTCGACAGCCAGGGCCGGTAGAGCGGAGATCAATCTGGACGAACAGACAGGGAAGCTCTACGAGGCTGAAATTTTTCAGAAAAAAGACAATGCGCATCTCTCCGGCAGAGTGATAGAGAAACGGGGAGAAAACTATTACTACAGCCCTGAGGCAAAATTTACGACCTGTAATGCGCCGGTGCCTGCCTGGTGCTTCAGGGGCAAAGAGGTTGATCTGGTTATCGGCCAGAGGCTGAAGGCAAGGGACGTAACATTCAACATCAAAGGACTCCCTGTTTTGTACACACCATACTTTGTGACCCCTATTATCACTGAAAGGCAGACCGGCTTTCTGCCTCCTACTGTCGGGTATGGCAGTGCAAGGGGCCTGAGTCTGACAATTCCCTATTTCTGGGCCATAGCAGAAAACAGGGATGCAACCGTGGTCCTTGACATCCACAGCAGAAGGGGGATCGGCAAAGGTCTTGAGTACCGTTTTGTGAACCCGGGCGGGGTGCACAGCAGATGGTGGTTCTATCATATCAGGGATTCGGAGCTTGAAAAGGATTTTATCGAGGTGCGCGGTCTGCACGAAAACCGTCTTGCCGGCGGCCTTGGAGGGTTCCTGAACCTGAACCTCATCAATGCAAAACGGTTCTACCGGGAGTTTCATCCATATCTTGAAATACGTGCCCAGCGTTTCCTTGAGTCAACAGCAGAGTTCAATGTGCCTGTACAGAATGCGCGGTTCTATCTCCTTGCGCAGTACTGGATAGATCTTGAGAATGATACTGACAGGGTTGCGCAGAGGCTCCCCGAGGCCGGGTTTGTCTTAAGGGACACGCGGGTGGGGATGTTCATGTTCTCGTCAGCAATTACTGCAGCAAACATGTGGCGCAAGCAGGGTCTTTCTGCCGGAAGGCTCGATATCTACCCGAGGGTACTGCACTCTCTCGGTAAGGATTTTGTCATTACCCAGACGGCTGCGCTGCGGGGGACGGCATACTCATTCTATCGCGATGTGGATATCGGAGATGATTCACTGCACCGGCTCGGCTTTGAATACAACATCACTGCCCATGCGAGATTCTTCAGAAGGTACGGCTCTTTTACGCATATTGTCGAGCCTTCGGTCAGGTATAGTTTTGTCTCGGTAACAGAAAATGATCTCCCGGTCCTTGACTCTGCTGAATTGTACAAGAGGACATCCGTAGTCGAGCTGAGCCTCCTGAACAGGATAGTGATAAAGGGAAGAGACCTTGCTGTGCTGCGGGTTACCCAGGGATATGATACCCGGGAAGGTGACCGGCCTTTCCTTCCGTTGAAAGTAGAGTTGAGTGTAGAAAATCCTCTGCCGCTGAAGCTTGATGCAACCTATAACGTTCATACCGGCGACATTGAGACGGTAAGTTCTGAGCTGAGTTTCAATGTCTTCAGGACGGTAGTTTCAGTAGGGCAGCGGTACAACAGGAAAGAGGATATTTCTGTCTACAAGGCAGGCGTGGAATTCAACCCGACAAAAGCGCTGCAGCTGGCTGGCAGCATCTGGTATGATTCCAAGGGAGGGGGGCTCAGGGACGCTGTCATGAGCATCAGATATCTCAGCCAGTGCTGGGGCATAAAATTCGAATATACAAAACGTCCGGGTGATTATACCATGATGGTAATGTTCGAACTCACGGGACTTTTTTCGAATATAACCGGAAGATGAACGCAGGCGGATTATGTTTTTTTTGCTCTCATGAAGCATGAACCCAAGCATCAGGGATTCCATGGAGAGAACATCTCCGCCGGGCAGTCATACAGCAAATACCTGACCATTCTCGAAAGCCTTTCCGGAGGTATCATTGCGATAGACAGGAAAGGCGTCATAAGCATGGCCAATAAACAGGCGAACAACATCTTTGAAGACGATCTCACCGGCAAGAATCTGCTCAGAAAGGTGTCCGGCATCAGTGATGTTGTCACAAAGGTTTTTCAGAACAGCGTGCTTTCCGGGGAAGTTGTTTACAAAGTCAAAAAGAGAGAAAAAGTAATCGGATATACTGTGTCGCCCATCACAGGCAGTTCCGGTATCGAAGGCGCGGTCTTCAACCTCAAGGACATAACCGGCATACGTGAGATCCATGAAAGCATAAGACATACCGAAAGACTTGCAAGCATCGGGACGCTTGTGAGGGAGGTGGCGCATGAGGTGCGGAACCCGCTGGCAGCGATAAAGGGCATTACCCAGATGATCGGCGAGGACCTTGACGATAAAGACCCGAAGAAAGTCTATATAGATGCTGTCATGAAAGAGATCGACCGGCTCAACAGGGTTGTGGACAACCTCCTGCAGCGGGGGCGGAACGAGATGGTCAAGCTCAAGGAGGTCCTGCACCGGTCTGTTCTCCTGTGCAGCAGGGACGACCGCTGGAAAGACGTTAAAATCGTCGAGGAGTATGACGAGACGCTTGAACTGGGAGAGATAGACGAAAAGCTGAGTCAGGCGTTCTATAACATAATACTGAACGCCTTTGAATCAGTTGAGACCCGCGGCGAGGTTATTGTGCGGTCAAAGAAGGACGGCAGCCATGCGGTCATCGAGATCATAAGTTCTTCGGTGATCGACCGGAAGATCATCGGCAGGATTTTTGATGAAGGGTTTACTACCAAGAAAAAAGGCCACGGCATCGGGCTGAAGGTGGCGCTCGACGTTGT
>JBBIUL010000058.1:0-10525 GCA_037440265.1 Nitrospira sp.
GAGGGATTGCGTTCCGGATTTCATCATCCTCGAGGCCGTTGAGGACCATCAGGGTGATATACTCGCCTGTCTTTGCCGTTGACAATGATATTGCATCCTTCATGTTCGAGACGGCGATCTCTTTTTTCCCCTGTGAAAAGAGCCAGAGTGCATAGGTGCTGTGCCGGGACGGATTCAGCGGCTCATAGCGCGTGCCTGCGCGCAGGAGCCTGTCTGCGGCATCGAATTGACCAAGCTCTGACATTGCGAGCCCGAGCATCTGAAGACCGGCGCTGTCTGAAGGATTCAGTGCGACCGCGTTCTTATAGTAGTGCAGGGCATTGCCCGTGTTTGACAGGAGCCATTCAGCTTTTGCTATCGCACTCTGGTAGTGCGGCTCAAGGGGATCGAACACGGCGGCAGTACGGGCTTTTTCCTTTCTCGCCAAAAGCTCTGCCTGAGATGTTTTTTCATCGATATCGGCAATGCCTGATGCATAAAAAAAGACCCGTCCTGCAAAGACACCGGCGCTGAACAGGATGCAGAGAAGCAAAACTGAAGAGGAAAGAACCGGCAGCTTTTTTGACAGCGGCATTCTGAATGTGACGAGATAGGTTCCCTTGTTCATATCATGCGAGCTTGTGTGCGCCGCAGAAACCGCAAGCCCCGAGAGGAAGAAAAAATAGAGGCCGTTTGCCCCGATGTGCAGGTTGAAATCCGTTATGCTGTGGAAGAGCATGGTAAAGATGCCGGTGATGCTTCCGAGGAAGAGATATTGCGGGTACAGCTCCTTCCTCTTCAGGAAGACACGGTATGAACGGCAGACGACCGAGGCTACAAACCATGCAAGGAGCAGCAGCGCAGCAAGTCCGCCTTCAGCAAGGAGCTCAAGGAAGTCATTATGGGCATGGTCCACAATCCCATCAGCCGATATGGACCGGTACTTTGGATATATGCCGGCAAAACTTCCGAATCCTGTTCCGGTAACGGGGAAGTCTTTTGCAATCCTGGTAGTATCTTTCCAGATATCGATTCTCAGTTCAGCTATTTTGCCTTCTGCATCCCTTATCCGTTCAAACCGCTCGAAGATGGGGTCCCATCCGAACCACCCCACCGCATACAGGACCAGGACAAATGTGAGGATGATCAGGAGCCCCCTCCTGCTTTTTTCACCTTTATGAGCAAGCATGAGCCCGAGCAGGAACATCGACAGGCTGAGACTGACAATGCCGCCCCTCGAAATACTGAGAAAAATGGAGACGGCAATGAGGATTGTAGAAAAACCGAGGAGGAGGTGGAGATTGGTCTTGTCCTGGCTGAAGAATTGATGCAGGCGTTTGCGCAGGGTTTCTCCGGCGATGTCCGGTCTGTGGAAGAGAAACATGGTAAGGACCAGAGGGAATACCATGCCCATGAAGCCGGCGTAATGATTGCGGTTTACGAACGGGCCAAAAGGGATTCCGCCCTGTGTTAATTCCCTTAGCCAGAATATTCTGTTGTTCGAAAGGATATGCTGAAACAGGCTGAACAGTGCGAGCAGGGAAGAAAAGACAATGACTGCCGTGACGGTTTTTCCGAGAAGCCTTCTGTCTGCAAGGAGCTGTATGGTCAGGATATAGCATGATGCATAAGCAGCGATCCTGAAGAATTCTGTTATCGCTGGCTTTCTGCTGATCGAGAAGGAAGCCCAGGAAGGCTGAACGCCGGTCCATACGGTCTCGCTGTAGAGGGCGTGGGTTTCCGGAGAGATGAGCTTTATGAGACCGGGAGGAAGAGGAATGATTTGAAAAATCATATACAGAAGCAAGAGCAAGAGCGGAATAATCCCCGGAATCTCAAAAAGAGGTTCTTTTGATTTTATTTTTTTTAAAAAAAGCAGGGTGACGGCAAGGAGAGAAGCAGTTTCCAGTATGATGAACGACCAAAGCTCAACAGTCCCGAATGCAACAGGGGCGAACAAGAGCATAAAAAGGAAGAGCGCATAGATAAACCTGTCCATGAAATTATACTTTGTCCGGCTCCTTAATCGTTGCTCAGTGCGGACTCATTTCTTCACGGCAAATGTGCCGGTGCCGGGATGCCCGCAAGCGGGAAAAAAGTTACCCGGCCCCGGGGGCGTCTTTCTTGTCCGGATTGTCTCTGTCCGCGTAGTAATAATGGTAATAATTCTGATAGTAGTAGTCGGTCTTCTTGATATCGAGTGCATTGATGACAATGCCAAGCACCCTTGAATCAAGGTCTTTCAGAGACTTCAGTCCCCTGCTAAGGCTTTCATAGGTTGTCTTTCCGGCCTTTGCAACGAGGATGGTGCAGTCGAGTGTTTTGCTCAGGATAAGGCTGTCGGTAACGGTCAGGAGCGGGGCAGAATCCCAGATGACAACATCGAACCTGCTGTTCAGGAGCGCTATAAGGTCCTGCATCCTGCCGGAACCGAGAAGTTCGGAAGGGTTCGGGGGGATCGGGCCGGACGGTATGATGCTGAGATTGGGCGCGACCCCTTCTGTAATAATATTGCTGTCTGATGCTCCGGCAAGATAGGTGCTTAACCCCTTCGTATTCTCGATGCCGAAAATCTTGTGGACCCGCGGTTTCCTCAGATCGCCGTCGACCAGCAATACGGAACGGTCTGAGTGTGCAATGGTCAATGCAAGATTTGTGGACGTGACCGTCTTTCCTTCTTCCGGAGAGATGCTGGTAATCAGGATGTTCCGGGGAGGGCCGGATGCTGAGGAGAGCATAACCGCAGTCCTAATGGCCTTGTAGCTTTCTGCAAAGGCCGACCGGGGCTCTTTCATGACAATTTCATCAATAGTCGTTTCTCCCGGCTTCATGAGGGTTACTACCCCGAGGACAGGGACCTTCAGTCTTTTCTCCGCTTCGTCAGGAGACTTGACCGTGTTGTCGAGATATTCGATGAAGAAGGCCATGCCGATGCCGCCGAAGAGTCCGATGAGGAGACCGACGAGCATGTTAAAGGCCTTTCTGGGTTTTGCAGCAGACGTGGGCACCTCTGCCTTCTCAACGACCCATACGTCAATGGTCTGGACGTCCTGGGTGATGCTCTGCTCTTTTATTTTTTTTATGATCGCATCAAAGACCTGCTTGTTTGTTTCGGTTTCCCTTTTGAGGGCTTCATACTGGATGAACCTTTCGCTGAGGTTCAGGGTTTCTGATTTTGTCTGGGAAGCGAGCCTGCGGAAGTTGTCTTCATTGGCCTTTGCCAGGTCATATTCGTTTTTTATGGTCTCGACGGCGCGCCTGATCTCCTGTTCTTTTTTCTCCCTGAGCCCTTTGAGGTCTTCCTGCGCAGTGATCATGACCGGGTGCTTTGCTCCGAATTTCTTAGCAATCTCAGCAATGTTCTGTTCTGATTTGATTATCTGTGCACGAAGAGACTGAATCGTTGGGTCTGACGCTATGGCAGGAATGGTTTCGGCCTCAGCAGGGCTGCGGGAAAGGTCTTTTACTTTGTTATAGAGCGATTCCAGCTCTTTTCTTTTGGTTTCTGCAGTTGCAATCCTGTTGGCGACCTCTGAGAGCTTTTCAGGCACCAGTGCAAGACGGTTTTCAAGGGTGACAATATCATTTTTCCGCATGTATTCCTGGAGGGCATTTTCCGATTGCTCAAGCTTGACGCGCTCTTCATCGGCCTTCTGCGTGAGCCACTGCATGGCGAGTCGAGATGAATTCATCTTCATGTCCAGTATTTCTTCCATGTAGGCCTTGGCAACCGTATTGACGATCAGGGCAGCGAGTTCAGGGTTTGTGGACATATAGCTGATATTTACCATCTTGCTGTTCTTAATCGGACTGACGACAAGCGAGGCGCTGATCATCCTTGCGAGGTTGTCGGCCCTGGCAAGAAGTTCATCGGGATTGTCTTCGGCACTGTTCTCCCTGCTGTTTTGTGCCCGGGATATGCCGCTGACGCTGGTGAAAACGGAAAAGAGATTTCTGAACCACCTGAATGTGCCGCTGATTACGTTGAAACCTGCTCCGCTGTCTTTCATATAGCGCTCGTAATCCCTTTCGAGCGACAGAATTTTCACAACTTTCTGCGCAACTGAGGTGCTCCTGATGAGCTGGTGCTGGGTTTCATAGAAGTCAGGGTCATAGGCAAAATAGTAATAATTCATTGTTGGTATGTTTGCCGACATGTTTTTCTCGATCATCACCTTGGTAGTGGCCATGTATATTGGCGTGGCGGAGAGGGTGGCCAGCAGTACGACCACAAAGACGATGGCGAAGAAGGTGAGGACAGAGTTCCTCCGCTTGACAACAACCCTGAAGTAATCGCGCAGATGTATTTCCCGTTCCTGCATATTAAAAGAAACTCTCGGGGACAACAATGACGTCGTCCGGAAAGACCGGTGCGTCCATCTTTACCCGCTCGATGATCTCTTCCTTCCCTTCTGTTTTTCTCATGATCTTGACCCTGCCGGTTGCGGCCTTGTCAGTGAAGCCGCCGGCCATGGTGATTGCCTTTACAACGGTCAGCCCTTCGGTATGTTTGTATGAGGAGGGGTTCTTGACCTCGCCTGTTGCATAGAAGACCCCGGACTTCGGGATATAGATGCTGTCGCCGTCCATTATCGGAATGTCCAGGGACATGTCTCCTTTTTCGATCAGGTTTTTCAGATCAATAGTTATGCTGTTCTCTCGCTTGTCAGGATGGTCGGCCCGCCTTTTAATGGTGGCCTTGTCTCCGGCGTCCTTGGTGAGGCCGCCTGCCTTTGAAATGAGTTCGAGGAATGTAATATGTCCGTGGAGGACAAAAAGACCGGGGTTTTGCACCTGTCCCATCATGACAGCCCTCTTGCTCCGGTATTCTTCAATGAAGACGGTGACATGCGGGTCGACGATATATCCATCGGACAGTTTTGCGGATATCTTTTCGACAATGTTCGATATTGACAGCCCTCCTACCCGTACCTGGCCGATGAGCGGGAAGAGGATATCTCCTCCGCCGGTGACCCTTGCAGTCGTGGTCAGGTCAGGATGATTGTAGACCGTTATCTTGATGACATCTCCCTCGCCTACGATATATTCCTGGGCCGGTGCTGTGCGGACGGACAGCAGGCAGACGATAATAATTGCCGCTGGCAGAATGAACTTCCTGTACCTGAGAAAACCGTTCAAACCGATCACAAAATATTGTAGCTCAAAAAAATCAAAAAAGAAAAGCGGAAGGAGTATGTAATATGTTGAAAATCCGCATGGTTTCCAGGGGAGTGCTAGAGAGAGCTGTTGATCCTGAAATAAAAAGTGTTGTTCGTATAATCGAAGTCAGAGAAATTCGAATCCCTTCTGCTGAAGATATATCCGGCCTCGCTGTTCAGCCATGCCCTGAACTCATAGCGGAGCCCGATGGTTGCGCTCGTATAACTGTCCCTTCGTTCCCCGGTCCTGCTGCCATAGGTGAAATCTCCATAGTAGTGGTCATAGACATAGGAAACGTGCACAAAGTCGGTCAGCTTGCTGGTGAGCTTATGCTGGTACCCTAACCGCACCCCGGTTGAAACTATATAGTCGGTCCCCTCAATATCCGTCTCGTTGGTCTTTCGCCACGCCATGAGACTGAATGAGGTCTTTGAGGTGAGACGGTATTCCAGTCTGCTCTCGAGAATGAACGATCTCAGCTCACTGACACGGCTGTCAAAACTTTTAAAGCCGTACCCTGCCTTAAGAACGCCCCTTGTCTTTGCTGTGGCGTCCCATTCAATCCCTGCCCAAAGGTTATGTTCCGTGCTGTCGGAGAGCTGCTTTTCAGCATAGTCAATGTCGATGAATTCGTACTGGACAAAAAGAGCGGTCTTCGGCCTGAACTTATAAAAAAGATAACCGGAGAATGCATTGTCGGTACGCTTCATGAACCGGTTCCTCGTGGCGTCATAACTCACCATCAGGTTTGAATATGAAGCCTTCACCATGAGCTTTCTGCCGGTATCATACTTCACTGAAGCGTTGAACAGGTTTGAACGGTATTTTTGCAGCGTATTGTCAGGCACCCCTTTGCCCCTGTCGTCATGAGAGATGAGGTATTCATCGGTAATCCCCAATGAGAGGCCGCCCCTGAACATGTATTCAATCCGTCCCTGTATTCTGTGTCTGACGGTATTTTCTGATGCATTCCTTGAGTACAGCTCAATGTCCGCCTGATAGAACAGATATGCCATAAAACGTCTGAAGAACTCATACCGCAGCTGTTCTACGATGAACCCGCCGGGCGACCGTACCGAGCTGTTTATGAAGGAGGGCTGCCTTTGGGCGGTCGGCACCGAGAGCCAGACGCCGGGGGAAAGCACGGTGAGGAAATCGCTCTTCTTCATGCGGTTTGAATTGTAGATGTTGTCTGTATAAAATGCCGTAACAGAGACAAAGGGATGTATCCGTCTCTTCTTTCGCTCAAAAATGTCATCGGATATGTTTGGTTTGTCAGGGTTCTCGTTTTCAGCGGGTTTATCCGGGAGAAACCCGGCTGGAGATGTTCCGGATGTTTGCAGCTGTTCCGGTGAAGGTTCGCCGGCATCAAAAATAACGACTTTGAAAAATGTCCCGTCGTTTCTTATAT
This sequence comes from Nitrospira sp., assembly GCA_037440265.1. Lineage (GTDB taxonomy): Bacteria > Nitrospirota > Thermodesulfovibrionia > Thermodesulfovibrionales > UBA6898 > JBBIUL01. The sequence goes on from JBBIUL010000058.1 coordinate 6,551, forward strand.
CCCTGCAGATTTTTGTTGAAAAGCCCAGTTTGTTAATATCATCAGAAAACTTGCCGGCTTTTTGCATATCCCTGAAGGACGAGAGTTCTTTTGCTCCCTTGTATTCATCGCAGAGCACGTTGACGGCAAGGTTCGGAGCATCAGTGGAAGCACATGCCAGGGAGGAGAGCAGAAACACGAATAGGGAAACGAGAGCTGCTGATTTTTTCTTGATCAGATGTTTTTGCGTAAAACGATCCAATAAAGCATCTCCCAATCTACCCGTTGTTGTCGTTAAGCTATGAGTATTATATAGAAGATGGTTTAAAAATAAAATCTTTTAATGTATTTTTTTCGAATTTCTGCCACCGAAAGAGTATCTGAAATGCCTTGCATTCTGGACAGACTGCAGCGGGGCCTGAACGCAGATATACTGAACAGCTCGGTTGTTTCTGTTGAAGGATAAAAAAATGATTAAGAGCTAAAAGCCGGAAGGACTTAAAGGCCTGAGCGCACGAGGAGGGGCCTGCGTTTGCGGGAGAGGCTGGTCTTCGGGGAGAAGATAACAGATATTCGAAGCAGATACACTGCTCAGGATCGCAGCAATATTCTTCGGTTCAGCTCCGGCAGCGATACAGCATTTCGATGCAGCTTCAGTGGTTACTCCAGCCTCTAGGGCACCGGTAATTATCTGTTCCAGATCACCGCCTGCCTGTATGGAGCACCTGATAACCGGGCATGCTGCATATCCCATCTGGATGCTGGTCCTGACATATTTTTTGATATTATTGCCTTTTTTGATATTCTCTTCAATAACGGTACAGGCAGCTTTTATTTTCTCCGAAAGCACTGATGAGGTGTTCTGAGGAGTGTTCGGTGCAGAAGCAACGGCGAGTGAAAACACCGTGGACAGTGACAAAATGAAAACTCCTAACGATAAAACCCTTCTCATACAACTATCTTACACAAAAAAAAACGGATTGCAAAGGTTTTTTAAGTTATATCAGTCAGCGCAGCGGAAACCGGTATTGCTGTGCCTCTCATAAGGCGCAAGCCATTGGCGATGGGAGTTTCTTATGGTCCATGCAGAACTGTCGCTCCATCCGCCGCCGCGCAGCACCTTGAAACTGCCGACAAGGGGGCCGATGGAATCATATTTCGGAGGTTTGTCCGGGTTTACGAATTCATATGATGCGCTTGGGTTGTTGATCCCGAGGATCTCCGATGCGGTTTTATTGAAATCCTCACCGGCAGGGTCGCAGAAATTGCAGTAGTTGGATCGATACCAGTCGGCAACCCATTCGAGGACGTTGCCGGACATGTTAAGAACCCCGTAGGGCGACTCTCCGGCCTTTAATGCATCAACGGGTGTCATCACAGAGAACCCCTTGTCTTTCCAGTCATTGGCATAGACAGCCTTGGAAGGATCGGGAGGTATGTTGCCCCATGGGTATATCCTGAAATCCGTCCCCTTTGCCGCCTTTTCCCACTCTGCCTCTGTCGGCAGGCGTTTCCCCTTCCATTTGCAGTAATCATAGGCAGCGTACCATGAGGTATTGTTTGCCGGAAAATCTTCAAGACCTTTGCGCGGCACGTATCGTTCCGGGTCCCTCACTGTTTCGACCTCTCGTCCTTCGTGAAGGGATATCCCGATTACCGTGGAGTATTCATTGTGGGTGAAGTAACGGTTGTCCTTATTTCCCTTTTCATTGAGGAATACTGCGAATTCAGCTGCGGTGACTTCATAGCGGTACATCTTAAACGTGTCGATGAATATTTCGTGCGGAGGATTTTCATTCGGCTCCCCGAAATCAGTCCCCATGATAAACCATCCTGCGGGAATTACCGCCATCCGGTCAGTGGTTTCCGCTGGAAGAGGAACCTGTTGTGAAGTAGCAGCGCAGGAGAACAGCAGGAGCGTGCAAAACAGCATCATGACGAATACATTGGATTCCCTCATATTGTTGTCATTCTATCGGAAATGGGTTTTTGAGTCAATGACAGACAGTTGCTTCAGGCAGTAATAATGGTTGTCGTATATAATATATCCATTGAAAGAATATGGAGTAAGTCCCGTACAATCAGAATGAAATTAACAGATGCCATCAGATATGTAAGTGAAGCGCTTAAGAAGCCTGAGGGGAAAGCGTTACGGTTCGGATACCGGGAAATAAAATTCTTTTTCAGGTTTATGCGGCCTGTCCGGAAGCTCTTTGTTCTAAGCATAGTACTGGCGGTCATCATGACCGGCATTGGATCGATACTCCCGCTGAGCAGCAAGGTGCTTATCGATTTCGTCATATTGAAGGAAGGATTTGAAAGGCTTGAAGACCTTCTGTTGATTATCGGACTGGGAGGCCATACCGGAACTGTCAGGGCGTTTCTTGAATCCATCGAACTCGTTGTCGCTGCTGTTCTGTTCGCCGGCGTCCTTACCGCACTGTCCGGCATAAGTTACAGATATGTCCTGTTCAGACTCCAGAATGAGCTTGGGTTCAACCTCCAATCAGAACTCTTTGACCGTCTTCTTCGGTTCCCTCTGAAATTTTTCAAAAGAAGTCACGTGGGATACCTTTCATCACGGGTTTCGGACGACATCAATGCGCTCCACATGTTTTTTTCGCATGCGGTGCTTGAGATGATTCCAAGGCTGTTCCGCGTCTGTTTCGGTATTGCCATAGTTTTTCTTTTGAGTACAAAGCTTTCGCTTATACTGCTCAGCCTGCTTCCTCTTTATGCTGTGCTGAATTATTATTTTTCCTCCCGGCTCAGGAACGCAAGCCTCCGGGAACTCGAAAGCAGTTCCCGGGTGTCCAAAGAAGTGCAGGAGGTCCTGTCAGGCATCGATACGGTCAAGTCATATGATGCAGAAGAGAGAGAGTCAGGGAGGTTTTCTAAGGGGGTGCGAAGCCTTGTTCAGAGCAGGACAAGGCGCATGGTCGTATCTCTTTTTTCAGATTACTCCTCAAGGGCGCTCCAGTTTGTCATAACCCTTCTGCTCATGTGGTTCGGCGTAAGGGAAATATCCAGGGGCGCAATGACGCTCGGCGACTATGTTGCATTTACCTCATATGTCCTGTTTCTTTCAGGTTCGGTCAGCGGAATCTCGATGTTTTATGTAAATCTCCAGCCTGTCCTTGCATCGCTCGAGCGGCTGTCGGAACTGTTCGTCGTCAAACCCGAGGACCGGAAACCCGGCGGAGCAGAAGAGCACAGAGCCAGTGGAGTCATTGATTTCCGGCATGTCGCATTCTCGTATGAAGAGGGCAGTCAGGTGCTGAAGGACGTATCTTTTTCAGCCCGGCCGGGTGAGGTTGTTGCCCTTGTCGGACCGAGCGGCGCTGGCAAGACAACGATCGTGAATCTCCTGCTGAGATTTTATGAGCCCAATGCCGGTTCAGTATCACTGGATGGAGTCGATCTGAAAGAGATACCTGCCAACTGGCTCAGGAGACAGATAGGGGTTGTTTCCCAGGACATATTCCTTTTCAGCGATACGATTGCAAATAACATCCGATACAGCAAGCCTTCTGCCGGGATGGATGAGGTGGTGGCAGCTGCCCGGAAGGCCGGGATTCACGATGACATTATGCGTCTCACAGAAGGATACGAAACCCCGGCTGGTGAAAGAGGGGTGAAACTCTCTGCAGGACAGCGGCAGAGGATATCGATCGCCCGTGCCTTCCTGAAAGATTCTCCTGTCCTTGTTTTTGATGAGCCGACATCTGCACTCGATGCCGAAACAGAAGAGCTTTTCAAAAAAACCATTAAAAATCTTTCACCGGGCAGGACCATATTAGTCATTTCCCACCGGCATACGACAGTCGATATCGCAGACAAAACACTGGTTGTCGACGACGGAAAAGTTGCCGAAGGACCCGCCCTCAGAGGAGTTTCAGGCAGGAACGGTCTCTATTCAAAGGTTTCTGAAAACTAAACACCGGCTAAGCAACTATGAACCACCTGTAGTTCAGTGGTATATATAGCAGGTTCTGC
>JBBIUL010000059.1:0-10444 GCA_037440265.1 Nitrospira sp.
ACAGCTCTCTGCCGGTCAGATATACGAGGACAACCGTCAGGGAAAAGAGTGTTGTCGTGAATATCTGTATATACAGCCTGACTTCTCCAAAGTATCTGAATATGATGCCGTAAAAAAAGGGCATGAGAGGCAGGTCAGTCCAGGCATTAATACCCAGTCCCCACTCATTAAAAAAATACTGCACGCCATAGAACTCAAGATACTTTGCCTGGGTAAAATAACGGGCGGTATCAAGAATGACTTCAGGCTCTGACCAGAAGACCCCGGCAATGACAAATGAGGCCAGGAAAAGGAAGATGCCGTTATAGCTGTCCGGCAGCTTCAACTTCACAAGAAAAAAACAGGCCAGATGTCCGGCGACCAAAAGCAGGTAAATCACAAGTGGATCACTTCCGGGAAAGACCCATTGCCAGCTTGTCAGCCGGTTGTCATCGAGGGTTCTCAGGGAAAAAAGGACAACAAACGTCAGAAGAGAGACAAGTGAAATGAACAGGGCATAATTGCCTGTTTTCGGCAGGGGTTCTTTATTCCCCATCTTCGGTCCAAAAAAAGAGGGGCGTCACGGACGCCCCTCTGAACTCATCGTCACCTTGATTAAAATGCACCTTTATTTTGCGAGAGGATAGTTTGCCTTGTTGATGGCATCCTGCATTAACCCTGCGCCGAAATATCCCTTTGTCCAGGCCGACATTCCGAATGACATGGTATATGCGTTATAGCCGAGGGCCCTAAGTCCGATAATCGGCAGATTCTGGGTCTGGCCGGTTACACAGACAAGGACAACTTTTTTGTCTTTCGGCAGCTTCTTGAGGTTTTCAGGCTTCAGCACATCCTGTACCGGCATCTGGATAGCGCCGGGAATATGCCCTTGTCCGTACTCAGCCGGATTCGGCCTTACATCAACCACAACAAAATCTGTCTGCTTGGCGTTGATCATTGCGTTCAGTTCTTCGGCCTTTATCTGCCAGAACTTGTTTGCAGGCGCCTGGACAAGCACATCATTGAGTTTCTTGGCCATGTCATCAGCGGCCAAAACTGCAGGGACTGTCAATGCAAACGAAATAACCAGCGCAAGAATTATCAAACTGAATCTTTTCATGATCTCACTCCTCCTTGGTTCTGTTATTAAAATGATACCGTATAGGTCATATTTCCCCTGTCAACTACTGGCTTCCATCCACCTCCTTTTTTACCAGGATATTACTTTGTCATATGAAAAAATATCGTCAACAATGCTTTCATATGAGGCTTCCTTTTTCGTCAAGTCTATGATCTTGATTTCGTGCTCTTTTTTCTGTTCGCTTATAATCTGGTCCGGCAGCTTTGCAGGCCCGTCATTTAAAATGTGCAGAATTTTCATGCAATCCTCCTCCGAATGTTCAGCTCATTCTGTTTTACAGCACTATAACCTTGTCGACATCGTGCATCATAACTGCATTGTTATACTGGCTTCCGCAAACAACCTCTGCCGGAATACCATCTTTCTTGATCCCGTAACCGCTTGCATTGTGGTCACAAAAGCTCATCTTGACATTCGGGATATTGCACAGTCCGGTGTATGTCGGATTTTCCAGCAGTCTCACCCCGTCAACCATGGTAAATACAAACACTTCGTGCCCTTTTGAAACCGCAGCTTTTACAATACCGACCACATGGTCAAGATGCTTGTCGTCATTGACATGAATACCGAGTTTCATTCCATTTCCTCCTTTGTCAGAATTAAGGCAAAGCAATTTGCCGATTGAACGCTTTTTTCTAAAGAATCCCCGTATTTCCCTGTTACAACGATTGAGAATTATATAAATACCATAAACAAATTATAAAGTAAATTGCAAAATATAATTGCAGCTTATTAATATTTTTAATGATTAACAGGACAACAATTCTGATTTTATATGCCGTTGAGGTTCTCTCTCACTACAGACTGAAGCTGCCCTGTATTTCACCGTATACCGTATCGACGCTGATGTTGTCCATGCATTTCAAATCCCTGCAGCTCTTCCTGAAGCATGGGGCACAGTCCAGTGTGCTCGTAATGGCAACATGCCCTTTTCCATAGGGTCCTGTCCTTACAGGGCTGGTCGGGCCAAAAATCGCTGCTACCGGAACCTTAAACCCGGCGGCGATATGCATGGGGCCTGAGTCGTTGGAGACCACAAATTTTGCGTTTCTCATAAGTTCTATCAACTCCCTGAGGTTTGTCTTTCCCGCGACCGAGACCGCTTTGCCTTCAGAACCTTGTACAACCCTTTCTGCAATGGCGCTGTCCCCCCTGCTCCCCACAACAACAGATTGTACAGGAAGGAGTGAAGCAAGTTTTCCGAAGTTCTCCGCCCTCCAGATTTTCGTCTTCCACCGCGCCCCGGGAACAATAATACAGTAATCTTTCAGTGATGCTATCAAATCACTTGTTTCCTTGAGGTTGTTTTTCATAAGAGGGAACGGGAATACAATGTCATCCGTATCGCAGGCAAGACTTTCTGCCACTTTCATATAGCGGTCGACTGCATGCACATCCCTGCCCCCTGCAATCTTCCTGTTATAGAACAGCCTGCTGCCCTCCCGTGCTTCTGCAAAACCCAACCGCACAGGTGCCCGTGTTGCCATGGTAATAATCCCGCTTCGGAGCAGTCCCTGGAGGTCGATAACAAGGTCGTATTTCTCGTCCCTGAGCTGCCGCAGAAGGTGACCTGCCTCTCTGACGGTTTTTCCGGCATGAGAGACCTGCTTCCACATGTCTTTGTTGATCACGATAATCCTGTCGATCATCGGATGACCTTCAAGCAGTCCTTCAAAGCCCTTTCCAACTACCCAGTGTATCTCGGCCTTGGGGTAGCATGACCGCAGGGAGTTCAAAAAGGGCAGACTGTGGACAATATCGCCGAGCGAACTCGGCTTTACGATCAATATTTTTTTGTAATACCTTATGCTGCTCATGGTAGAAGAATTAATGCTCGAGTATTATTTTAACAGCTTCCTGAAGATTATTTACAGAGAAATCACCAGAAATGGAGGATCGCTCCTGTCCGGTCTGCACATGTATTCCCCGTGCTCCGACGGACTTTGCAAGGAGCATATCTGCCTCCTTGTCACCAACAACAAATGAACTTTTGAGGTCAATCCCGTGGTCTGCCCTGGCATTATAGAGAAGCCCTGGTTCAGGTTTTCTGCATGAACACCTGTCATCAGGATGATGAGGACAATAATAAAAATCCTCAAACCCATACCGGTCAATGAAAATCCTGTTTACCTGATTCACAAAACCCTCCTGAATCAGTCCACGTGCAATCCCCGACTGGTTCGATACCCCTATAAGAACGAAATCATTGTGCTTCAGTCTTTTCAGACTCTCAATCTCAGGAAATATAGAGAGGTCATCCATTTTGCTCAGGTATCCGGCATCCCTGCAGAGCGTCCCGTCCCGGTCAAAAAAAACAGCCGGTTTTCTGCCTGCCATCTTTTTAACTGACGCAAAAACCTCTTCCGATGTAACCAGGTCCATGCATGCAAGGTCATTCTTTCTGCATTCACGTTCAAAGCAGGGTGCGCAGTGCAGCTCTTTTTTTAACACAATATTTCCTGCCCCGGCTGGCCCGGTATGCAAAGGTGATGTTGATCCGAAGACCGCAATAACAGGGGTGCCGACAGCATATCCGATATGCATGGGGCCTGAATCGTTCGTTACCAGCGCATCACATTCTGAGATCAAGGCTGCAAGCTCTCTGAGGCTTGTTTTACCCGCAAGATTAAGGAAACTGTTCTCTTCGCTGAAAAAATTCGTCGATGCGCTGATTATCTCTTCGGCAATAACGGTTTCTGACGGACCGCCGAAAATCACTATGCTTCCGTTCATTTCATCGATTACTTTTTCTGATACCTCCGCGAAACGTTCCGGACGCCATCGCTTTGAGGAACCATATGTTGCGCCGGGGTTCAGCGCTATCACCGGTCTTCTCAATCCTTTAAGTCTTTCTCTTGCCCCGAGTCTTTCATCCAACGTCAGGTATATCCATGGCAAGGAATGCTCAGCCGGGATCCCTGCCTTGACAAGCATGTTCAGATAGTAGTCGATATGATGGAGCTGTTTTGCTTGATCATCAAACGGTACGGGATTCGTCAGCAGCATGCGCCTTCCGTCCCGGCTATAGCCTATCCTTTCCTTGATTCCTGCAAACAGTGCAATAATGGCTGCATCGACAGCGTTCTGCAAGAGAAATGCCTTGCAGAATTTCTTTTCTCTTATTTTTGAAGCAAGGCGGAGCCTGCCGGTGATGCCTTCATATTCACTGCCGTACAGAATTATTTCGTCGACATCGAGGTCTTGTTCGAACAGCGGTGCAACCCATGGTTTTACCAGCAGCGAAAGCTGCGCCTCAGGAAAAGCCCTTCTCAATGCCCTGATTGCAGGCATGGTCATAACCGCATCTCCGATCCAGTTGACTCCGCGGATAAGTATTTTGCTGCATTTCTCTTCGCGCATGTCTGATTTTAACATTTCATCGACTGCAAAGTTTGATATAATCTGTATTCAAGCAGGGAGGATAATTTTATAAATGCTGGATTTTCTGCAGGGATTCAGCCCGGTCATACAGGCACTCATTGCAACGCTCTTTACCTGGGCAGTTACCGCAGCAGGTGCTGCGGTTGTTTTTTTCGTCAGGGATATGAGCAGAAAGACTCTCGACGGGATGCTCGGGTTTGCCGCAGGCGTCATGATAGCCGCAAGCTACTGGTCGCTCCTTGCTCCTGCGATCGAAATGTCAGAGGGCAGGGATCTCCCTGTCTGGTTTCCTCCTGCAGCGGGGTTTCTGGCCGGAGCAGCCTTCCTCAGGATTATCGATAAGATCCTGCCGCATCTTCACCTGGGGTTTCCTGATGAAACTGCCGAGGGAATCAAAACTTCATGGCGCAGGACCACCCTGCTCATTCTCGCGGTTACGCTTCACAACATCCCGGAAGGCCTTGCAGTCGGCGTTGCGTTCGGTGCTGCGGCAGCCGGCCTTCCTTCGGCAACAGTCGCAGCAGCTGCAGCCCTCGCAATAGGTATTGCAATCCAGAACTTCCCTGAGGGAATTGCCGTATCAATGCCGCTCAGGAGAGAGGGGATGTCCAGGCGCAAGAGCTTCTGGTACGGACAGGTTTCAGGGATGGTTGAGCCGGTCGCCGGCGTTATAGGGGCAGCTGCGGTATTGATTTCCCAGCCCCTGCTTCCCTATGCACTGAGTTTTGCAGCCGGAGCCATGATCTTTGTTGTTGTTGAAGAGTTAGTGCCTGAATCCCAGAGGAGCGGGAACACTGATTTTGCTACCATGGGAGCCATCCTGGGATTCACCGTCATGATGATCCTTGATGTTGGGCTGGGCTGATGTTCCACTATTTTTTTCCATCGTTCTTAAGCACATCTTCCATAACCCTTGCGATCTCAGAAAATTTGTACGGCTTGGCAATTACTCCCTGAAAACCATATTCTTTATAGTTGGACATTGCCGTATCGTTTGAATATCCGCTTGAAACAACCGCCCTGGTTTCGGGATCTATCTCAAGAAGCCTCCTCAATGTCTCCCTGCCGCCTGTTCCGCCGGGGACGGTCAGATCAAGGATGACAGCATCAAAATCCATGCCTGTCCCGATCGCCTGTCTGTATTTTTCAATTGCTTCATCACCGTTCAGAGCGACCTCAACATCATACCCGACCTGCCTCAACATTTCTCGGGCAATATCCAATATCGATGCCTCGTCGTCCATAATCAAAACTCTGCCTTTGCCGGTGAAATGGACATTGTCGGTCTTTGTTCTTTCTGCATATAGTGGTCCTTCCCCTGCTGGCAAATACATAGTGAATGTCGTTCCAGCTCCGGGCTCGGATTCGACCGTGATATGACCGTCATGCTTGCTTATGATTGAATACGTTATCGCAAGCCCAAGACCGTTGCCCTTTTCCTTTGTCGTAAAGTAAGGGTCAAATATTTTTTGAATATACTCTTGCGGGATGCCGACTCCTTCATCAGCAATCATTACTTTGAGATATCGTTTGCCCGGGCTGAGAATACTGCCCAGTTCCTCCCCTTTCAGGTTCTCTGCGCTTATTTCGACAGTGCCGCCATCGGGCATGGCATGGTCGGCGTTTATCACAAGATTGTTTATGACCTGGCTCATCTGCCCCTCATCGATCTCGGCAGGCCAGAGATTATCAGAAAACGAAAACGTGCATTTCACATTGGATCCCCGGAGCGCAAAAGCAGCTGAATCCTTTATGATCTCGGCTATTGAGGTCATTTTCCTGACCGGCGCTCCACCCTTTGAGAACGTCAGAAGCTGCTGGGTAAGGTCCCTTGCCCTGAGTGACGCCTTCTCTGCCTCGACAAGCCTGGCAAACAACTCATGTCCGGGTTTTGTATACATCATGGCAATAGCAATATTTCCCATAATCGCAGTAAGAATGTTGTTGAAATCGTGGGCAATGCCCCCTGCGAGAATCCCCACAGACTCAAGCTTTTCCATTTTCAGAAGTTCTCTTTCGAGTTTGATGCGCTCTGAAACATCTCTCACATATTCAATAACGCCTACCATTTCGCCGCTGCCGGTTTCTGTCAGCGGAAACGTGTAAACATCCATATATCCGCCGGCGCCTGAAGGTCCGATATACGTCACCGTTTCATGGTCGGCTTCACCGCTCTTGAATGTCCTCAGCGTAGGGCAGGTCTTGCACGGGACAGTCAGTCCATGGTAGGCTTCGTAGCATTTTTTCCCGACAAGAGGCATTTTATGCGAATACCATTTCTCCATGATCGGGTTTACCCGTATGATATTCATATCCCTGTCAAGGATGCTTAAGCCGTCCTGTATGCTGTCGAGGATATTGATCAGAAAATTCTCACGGGATTTCAGTGCTTCTTCGGCATGCTTCATCTCTGTAATGTCTCTGGCAATGGTCTTGGTCCCCGAAAATTCACCATCATGGTCAAATTGTGAATTAATATTGATGCTGGCAGTAAATACCGAGCCGTCCTTCCTGACAAAATCCCTTTCAGCAAAAAGTCGGGACTTGATATAGTTCAGCTTTGGAAAGTTCTGATAAAAAAGCCTTCTTGATTCTTCGGTAAAGAAATCAGGAAGCGGCCGCCCGATAATCTCTTCTTTTGTATAGCCGAGCATTCTGGCATGCGCATCATTGCATTCGGTGATAATCCCGTTTCTGTCTATCGTATAGTACATGTCAGGCGCATTGTCATAAAGGTCGCGGTACTTTTCCTCTGATTCTCTCAGCCTCTCTTCGGCTTTTTTCGATGCGGTAATATCCCGTGATATCCCCAGCACTGCATAAACTTCTCCTGACTTGTCAACAAGGGGGGCAAGCACCGTTGATATCCAGATTGTGGCCTGCGGGAACGGGATCCTCCCTTCTGAGTATTGGGGGGCTCCGGTATCGAATACTTTAAGGAGTGTCTTCAACTGTTCTGATGCTATTTCAGGCGGGAATAACAACGCCCTTGGCTTGCCGGTTATCTCTTCAGGAGACTTGCCAAAAAGACGGGCAGCACTGGTATTCACGTACTTTACCGTATCATCACGTCCGATAATGAAAATTGCATCCTGCGCAGCCTCTGCAAGCGTTCGGTAAAGTCTTTCACTTTCATGAAGCGATTCTTCGGCAAGCTGGCGGTCCGTGATATCAATGGCCATTTCATACCTGACCATCTTTCCTCCAGGCCAGCGGATGGCTTTGTCGATACAGTGATACCATCTCTGATTCTTCCTGTTCCGGAATTCCCATACATATGACTTCCCCAGGTTTTTGCCAAAAATATATTTGTTGGTACAGAACAGACATGGTGACTTTATTCCCTGAAAGGCGTCATGGCACTTTTCACCTTTTACGTTGCCAAGAAGTTTTCTGAGCGACTCATTGGCATACAACACTTCATACGTATCAGGGTCAGCAATGTAAATGACCTCATCAATGCTGTCGAAAATGGAAAGCAGCTGCCGGTGTTCCGGATCAAAGGGTTTTTTGATATTCTTTCTGGTACTTCGTGTTTGTCCGGGTTTTCTCGTACTGGCGGGTTGCCGAATACTACCTTCTGACCGTTTTTTACGCTTTACCTTTTCAGCCATTCTTTTGTCTTCACATCTCCAACAGTTGAAGAAAATACATGAAGTCAGGCAAAATTAATTATAGCAGATTGTGTATTTTTTATTTCTAATTCTTTTTCCAAAAAAACCTGCATGGCAATGCTATTTGAACAGCATGCCCCCTGCTGACCAGCAGAAATATTTCATTTGAAGTATCCGACACCCCAAAATGGTCTGAAATTACAAAAGGATGCCGAGTCCAAGGAATATCTGGACAATATAAAGGCAGATAACCGCAAGCCCGAACCTGAAATGCTGCTCCCTGAAGCGGACTTCCGGACCTCTTATCCTCCGAGATATGAGAAACGCGAGTATGATGCAGAGGGTTATGGCAGAACCGGTAAAGTAATGCAGCGGGTATTTCATGAATTGCCCGTGATCCAGATAGACAAGTACCTTGCCTGCAAGGAAGCCTGATACGCCAAGGAAAACGAACACGGGACCGGTTTTCCTGTGGACCTTCACAGCACGGTAGTCCGGCTCCTGTTTTTTTCTCCCGCTCCTTATCTTCAGCCCAAGCACTGCCTGGAAGAGAAAGAGAAGGAATACCATGAAATTAAACCCGCCATGCAGAAGTTTCAGATAAGGCATGAATTCTTTGTCAGGCATGTATACTCAGTAAAATTCTTTGAATGTATTTTCGAGCTTTGACTGGTCAGGGACCTGCCTGACCAGCGGCATCTCTTTAATAATCGGAATCCGTTCCTCATAGGGAACACGGTTATTCCTGAAGATAATGCCAAGCGGAATCCTGTCTCCCCATTCAAGCGCGCGCCTGAACGCCTCTACCCTGTCTTCGGGATTATGTTCCGGTTCAATATGATACACCCTCTGTTTGTACCATTCGAAGGTGTTGATCTTATTGAACGTTACGCAAGGCTGGAGGATATCCAGAAGCGCAAACCCGTTATGACCGACTGCTTCTTTCATGAGACCTTTCAGATGTTCCATGTCTCCGGCAAATCCGCGCGCAACAAAACTGCAGTCAAGCGCAATCGCAAGGGCAAGCGGGTTGAGCTGTTCGGAAAACACGCCAAAAGGCTGGTTCTTCGCCTTCATCCCTTCCATGCTGGTAGGCGACGGCTGCCCTTTCGTAAGGCCATAGATCTGGTTGTCATGCACAAAGAGCTTTATATTGATATTTCTTCTTACAGCATGCATGAAGTGATTGCCGCCTTCTCCGTAGCAGTCTCCGTCTCCTGTTGTCACGATCACCGGCATAGCATGGTTGGCGAGCCTTATCCCGGTGGCAACCGGCAGCGCCCTTCCATGCAGTCCGTTAAAGGTATTGCACCGGATATAATGAGGGAACTTTGCAGCCTGTCCAATGCCTGACACCACCGTGAACTGATGAGGCTCCAAGCCGATTTCAGCAAATGCATCCCTGAATGTCTTCAGGATGCTGAAATTCCCGCATCCCGGACACCATGCCGGGACCTGACCTTTATAATCCTCTGGTTTTGTCATCTATTGCTCCTGCAAGTTCTTCGAGAAGGAACGGTCTTCCGTCATAACGGTTTATCCGGGCGCTGAACCGGAACCCAGTTTCCGCGCTCATAAGGCGGGCAAACTGGCCTGTTGCATTGTTTTCTATGCAAATGGTTGTTTTGGCATTCTTCAGCAGGCTGAGATAGTCATATTTCTCTGTTGAAGGAAACGGGTAGATTTCACTGAAGTGGAGCATTGCGATTTTCCTGGTCCCGGAAAGTTCATCGACTGCCTCTTTCATGATGCCGTACGTCGAACCCCACCCTGCAATCACCATCTCAGGCGTTTCATTCCCATAAAAGACAGGTTCTTCAATTTCCTGGAGAAGAAGGGGAACTTTCTTAAGCAGTCTCTTGTCCATCATTCTGTTTCTTGTTTCAGCATCCTCGACAATATGCCCTTCTTCATCATGTTCATCGCTGTCAGTCACAACAAGATGCCGTGCATCTCCGGGCACTCCCAATGGTGTGATCCCGGTTTCAGTAAACGCATGCCGTTTATATGCCGGGAGAGCGGCAAATGCATCACCCCTGAGCCTGTAGTCGTTATTTTTCAGCCGGCTGAGATCAAACCCGTCAAGCGTCCACTGCGTGTCGGCAAGATACTGGTCAGTAAGGATGAATACAGGTATCTGATATTTTTCGGCAATATCAAACGCCTTGTTTGTCAGGTAAAAAGCCTGCTCAGGGGTCCCAGGCGCAAAAATCACCCTCGGGAATTCGCCATGCGCCGCACTGAGGACAAACTGCAGTTCACCCTGCTCGGTGCGTGTCGGAAATCCGGTTGCAGGCCCCGGCCGCTGGGCAAGAGCAACCACAACAGG
>JBBIUL010000060.1:0-10431 GCA_037440265.1 Nitrospira sp.
TCTTAATTTAGTGGGATATGATTTTTAATCGTATGAAAACCAGATAAAAAGACAGCTTTTTACTGAATCAAAAGTGAGGTTGCACAAAAATGAAAGAAATAAAAGAAATAATCGATATCGGAAGGCGGCTCGATGAACTTGCCTATGAAACATACGGCATCTTTGCAAAAAGGGATGATTTTGACCAGCCGCTTGTAGCCCTCTGGGCAGGCATGGCTGAATGGAAGAAAAACCACCTGAAATACTGGAAAAAGATAGCAAAAACGTATGTTTACAAGAACATCTTCCATCGGTCTCCCGAAGACCTGAAGGTGATCGTCAAGCAGCTCAAGAGCATTCAGACCGAGCATGTCGAGTTCATGCGCAGGCTCAGGAAGAAAAGGATCAACCAGAGCGAGGCGATTTCACAGACCATACTGAACGAGTTCTGCCTCGTGTCCGACATTTTCCTCGAAATATTCTATACCTGCGACGAGATGTTCAAGGACCCCCAGTTCAGCTGTGTAGAGGACTGCGAAAGGCAGATGATGAAGATGGCCAACGTGTTCAGGCCGTACCTGAAGATGAATCCCCTCTATGCGGTGCTTCTGAAGTCGATCGTGGAACTGAAGCATAAGTATGATTTGCTTTTGGTGCGGTCCGGCAGGATGAAAAAAGCCGCTGTTTAAGGTCCGGACTGACTAAGCTTTCCTGTCCGGGAAAGGGCTCCGGTGGACTACAAGCTCAATATCACAGGGCTTTTCGAAAGCGAAGAAGAGCTCCGTGACACCATCAGAAAGCGCAGGATTTGCTACGATACCGAGCCTTATTTTATTTCAAATAAAAAAGGCGAGCTTGTACAGATCGGGTACCAGATAAGCCTGTACGGCACCTTTCCCGACGATCATAAAACGGCAAGCCCGGATGACCCTGAATACCCGCTTGTTCAGCGTGACGTCAGAAGGGTTGCCGAGGCCCTCTCAAACACCTGCGACCCGTTGCATATGTGCGATACGACGATAGTTGATTCAAACACCATAACCTATGCAAAGGAAAGAAAGATGAGGCCTGACGTGACGGTGCACATCCCTGTCTTTGATCAGGAGCATTTCGGACACCCTGTCGACGATAAAATCAGAAACACGCTCGAAATGGCCTGCAGGATGCTTGAGGCAGAGGGCATCAGGAAAAAGAAATGGGAAGAATGATCTGCCTGTCGGACAGGCAGGTCAGGAGAGGGGCTTGACAGCCTTAATGTAAGCGGAAAAGACCATCTTTTCAACGCCTTCGCCGAAGTTCCAGCCTTTTATAATATCGTCGCTGTTTTCCTTGTCTTCGACAACAATATCGACAAAACCGGCCTTTGTCATTATCTCTTTCAGTTCCTGCACGGGAACCGACCCGGTAATTCAGCCGCTGTAGGCGCTTTCGTTCTGCTTGATCTCGTCGGAAAACTCACCTTTTTTAAGCACATCAGAAACAGCGAGCCTGCCGCCGGGCCTCAGTACCCTGAAGGCCTCGTTGAACACGGACTGTTTGTCAGGGGCAAGGTTTATGACGCAGTTTGATATGATTACATCGACAGAGCTGTCTTCAGCAGGCAGGCGCTCAATGTCGCCGAGCCTGAATTCAATATTTTTTGCCCCGATCTTTTCTGCGTTTTTCCTGGCCTTTTCGACCATGTCAGCGGTCATGTCAACACCGATGATACGGCCTTTCTCGCCTACTTTCATGGCAGAGAGAAAGGCGTCGAACCCTGCGCCGCTGCCGAGATCAAGGACGGTTTCACCCTCCTTCAGGTCAGCGATTGCATTTGGGTTGCCGCACCCGAGGCCGAGGTTTGCCTCACCAAGACCGAGTTTCAGCTCCTCATCTGAATATCCCAGCCGTCTGCCGGTCTCGTGGATTGTTGCAGAACAGGTTGCAGGGGCACAGCAGCTCGAAGCCGGAAAAAACGACAGTGAGTTTTTTGCCACCCCTGAATAGCTTTTAATGACGAGCTGTTTTATTTTTTCTTTGTCTTTATCCATGGGTATCTTTTTTCAGGAAAATATGTGCTTTTATGATACCATTAGATATGCTTAAGGCTCAAGCCTGTCAGGTCATAAGGGGTATGACTTTGCAGTCATATTATCTCGGCATTGAAATCCCTGAAACAGAAACAAAATGAAGATAAGGGTTATCATCATTGTCCTGTCCCTGTCAGCCTTTCTGTCAATCGGCCTCGGGGGATATCTCTACTATTCGGGACGGATCAAATCCCTCGATGCCCAGGCGCACGCCGAAGCTTCCCATCAAGCAGGGATAATCGCAGCAAACATAGACGCGAGACTCACTGAATACCAGAAGTCCGTAAAGGCAATGTCCGGGCTGGTAAGACTGAAGAATCTTCTTTCAACCCCGAACAGGGAAACGCTCCATTTTGCCAACCAGACGCTTGATCATTTCAGGGCGGCTTTGGAGGTTGACGTCTGCTACCTGATGGATGCTGAGGGAAGCACTGTTGCGTCTTCGAACCGCAACGATGCAGACAGCTTTGTCGGCAAGAACTATAAATTCCGGCCTTATTTCACCCAGGCTTATCATGGGAGGACTGCGACCTATATGGCCCTTGGCGTGACATCCCTGAAAAGGGGCATCTACTTCAGCCATCCGGTCTATCAGGACGGGACAAAAACAGTGGCAGGGGTGGTGGTCATCAAGGCATCGGTAATGCCTGTACAGCATGAGCTTGAGCAGCCAGTTGACGGAGTGGTTGCACTGATTGACCCAAACGGAGTTGTGTTTGCAGCAAGCCGGTCAGACTGGCTGTATCATATCCTGTGGAAGATCCCCGAAAGCAAAAAATCGGCGATTATTGCTTCACAGCAGTTTGGGGCTGGGCCGCTGGACTGGGCCGGACTGGAAAAGAAAAACGACCTTCACGCAACGGACAGGGCAGGGAATGATTATATGATTCATGAAACAAAGGTTTCCCGGGCCCACGGTTGGAAAATCGTGTATCTCCATGACATGAAAGTCATTGCCAGCAGCGTGTATATGCCGTTTTTCAGGGCATACGGCTATTCTGTTGCCCTGATTGCGCTGCTTGCAGGCATAGCGATTACATTTCTCTATGTCCTTGCCAGCAAAGACATAACGAAAAGAAAGCAGGCGGAAAAAGCCCTTGTTCAGGCGCATAATGACCTTGCCCGAAAGGTCGAAGAGCGCACTGCTGACCTGAAACAGAGCAATGAACAGCTCAAAGAAGAAATTGTACTCAGGAAGCAGACTGAAGAGAGGCTGAAGGCTGCCAAGGAGCATCTGCAGGCAATCTATGACGCGTCTCCTGATATGATCTTTGTCCATGCAGCCGACGGCAGTATTATCGATATAAACAAAAATGTTGCAGATAAGTTCGGGTATTCAAAAGATGAGATGCAGCAATTGTCCCCGCAGGACACCAGCGGCAAAGGCTATACCCCTGAGATGGCCTTTGAAAAGATTTCAGCAGCGCTGAGAGGCGAGGTCCGGGAGTTTGAATGGGTGGCAAAGAAAAAATCAGGAGAGGAGTTCCCGGTTGAAGTCAGCCTGAGCAGGCTGGAACTTACGAAGGACGACGGCGGCAGGGAGTTCGGTGTGCTTGCGGTTGTGCGTGACATAACGGAAAAGAAAAAAATTGAAGAGCATCTCAGACAGTCCCAGAAGATCGAGGCTGTCGGCAAACTGGCCGGCGGGGTTGCACATGATTTCAATAATATCCTGATGGGGATCATGGGATACGGTGACATGATCCGCATGCGCCTTAAGGACGATGACCCGATCCGCCGGTTTATTGACCAGATCCTCTCATCATCCGAACGGGCGGCAAAACTGACACGGAGCCTCCTTGCATTCAGCAGGAAGCAGATCATCGCTCCAAAACCTTCAGACCTGAACGATATTATAAGGAAGGTAGGCACTATGCTTTCGCCAATTATCGGCGAGGATATTGATCTGAAATTTTCTCTTGCCGATGAAGAGATAGTTGTTATGGTAGATGCAGGACAGATTGAGCAGGTGCTGATGAACCTTGCGACAAATGCGAGGGATGCAATGCCGGAGGGAGGCAGTTTTACGATCTCGACTGAAGCGGTAAATCTGGGGGAGGACTTTTTCAGGGTGCATGGACAGGGGAAGCCGGGCAGGTATGCAATGATAACCGCAGCAGATTCCGGTGTCGGGATGGATGAAAAGATAAAGCAGCGGATATTCGAGCCCTTTTATACGACAAAAGAAGTGGGGAAAGGCACCGGACTTGGCCTTGCAATGACGTACGGGATTATCAAACAGCATAACGGGTTTATTGATGTTGCAAGCGAGCCGGGAAAGGGGACGTCATTCCGGCTCTATCTTCCTGTTGCTTCACGGGGCACTGAAACGCAGCCTGTCGTTCAGAAGAAGGAATCTGCTGAACCTGCTGGCGGCACAGAGATGGTGCTCATTGCCGAGGACGATGCTGCCCTGAGAACGGTGCTCATTGCCGAGGACGATGCTGCCCTGAGAACGCTCCTGAGCACTGCATTGCATGCAAGGGGATATACGGTTATCGAGGCATGCGACGGGGTTGACGCGGTGCAGAAATTTATGAAAAACAAAGATGAAGTGAAGATTGCTGTCCTTGATGTTATCATGCCTGGAAAAAACGGCAAAGACGCCTATGATGAGATGAAAAAGGCCGCCCCGGGCCTGAAGGCAATTTTCGTGAGCGGGTATGCTGCGGACATACTGCAGAAGAAGGGGGCACTGAAACATGAAGTGGACCTTGTCCTGAAGCCTGTCTCCCCTGCAGTGCTGCTGAAAAAGATAAGGGAGGTGCTTGATGCATGAACAGCGGACGGAAACTGCTTTTTATCGGCGATTCGCTGATAGAATATTTTGACTGGAGACACAGGTTCCCCGAATTTACCGTCTGGAACATGGGTATTGCCGGGGAGACTGTTGAAGGGCTCTCTGCACGGATTTCATCAGTTTCAGAAAAGATCAGCGAGCCGGATTTTGTCTTTATCATGACCGGCATCAACAACCTTGCAATGGGCGACAAAGGGTTTATACGGACATACGGCGACCTGCTCAGGAAGGTCATCGGCCTGTATCCTGCGGCAAAGGTGTATCTCCACAGTCTTTTGCCGGTGGACTTTCCCTGGATATCAAACAATGAAATTGCTGAGGTGAACAGCCGGCTGAAGGCGCTGGCTGCAGAGGAGGGGGCTGTTTATTTTGACCTCCATGCCCTGTTCCTTGATGAACAGGGTGCTCTGAGGCGTGAATATCTCCTTGATGACGGTGTTCATCTGAGCGAAGCCGGCTACCGGGTCTGGTCAGATTCAATAGCATCTGTCATTGAATAACTGCTATTTCCCGGGTATTCCCCGCAGTTGTCATTTATCTGGAATTGCAGTATTATTACAGGAACGTTCCGGGCTTTGCCGGCGTACCTCAGCATCGCCGGGAACAAAAAAGACTTAAATCATTTTGACCCTGCTGCAGAAGGGCAGATTTTTTTGTCATTTATTTTATTATGAAAGGAGTCCTTTTAATGTCCGACAAGCAAACGAAGAAACATGTCCCGCTCCCGAAAGAAACACCTGCATTTTTCTGTGCGAACTGCGGAGCGGTCGCACTTGACCAGAACAATATCTGCAAGGTCCAGGGCAGGGGAACCAAGGCTGACTGGTGCGGGAGCAAGGGGCTGAAGGTGCAGCCGCAGTTCTGCCACAACCGGAAGAACAACATACGGTTTTTCTGCAAAAACTGCGGGAAGGTATCGGTCAACTCTGAACTGCTCTGCGAACCGGAGCAGATGGAAATACCGAAATAAGTCAGTCCGGGTTCACGCTCAGCGGGTGCGGCTGTCAAGCGCTCTTCTGATGACTTTCCCTGCGGTTGACTCCGCAGCTTTGAGCGCACCGTGCGGGCAGACCTCGATGCAGCAGTAGCACCGGATGCATTTGTCGTAATCGAAACTGATCTTATTGCCCTGTCCGGTTATTGCAGCGGCAGGACAATAGCGCCAGCATTCACCGCACATCCTGCAGACAGCGTGGTCTGCCTCGGGACGCTGGGTCAGGTGTTTCCTCATAAAACGGTGGAACCTTTTCGGACCGAATACGAGCGGGATTATCTCCGGCATTTTGAAATCTTTTATTTCCGGAAGGATTCCTTCTATTTCCGCAGACTCTGATGCGAGCCCCATTTCTATTGCAATCTTGTTGGTTAGCAGACTGTCCGGACGCATGCGGAACATTCTGCAGACTGTAATGTCGAGGTCAGCAGCATTACTGCCGGCAAGTATGACTCCCAAATGTCTTGGAGTGCCGCTTCTGCCCGGGCCCTGTCCCTCCATTGCAAGGACCCCGTCGAGGACGGTAATGCCGGGATTTATTGCCTTGTAGATAAGCACCAGCAGTCTCGCAAACATCTCCCGGTCTATTCCGGTCCTGAAGTGCCATTCAGGTTTTTTCAAACCGACCACACACCCGAAAAGGTTTTTGATGCCGAGGGTGAGAAGCATCTGCGTATGGGTCTTGAGCTTCGGCAGGTTGATTATCATATCTGCATCGATTGCGTCTCTTGCTATTTCGATCCTGTTGAATGGCGGGCCTGTATCGATAGTCACGGTTTCCCTGAACTCGCTGAAAGAAACGTCGAGGCCTTTGAGCGCATCCCGTATGCCGCTTTCCTTTAAGACCCTGTTGAATGTCCCCATGGCAGGGCTGTCGGAAATCTGAAGACGCGCCCCTTTGTCCAGGCAGTATTCAGCTGCGGCGCGGACTATGAGCGGGTGTGTCAGCATCGCCTTTTCCGGCGAAGCAGGTGCAAGCAGATTGGGCTTGATCAGGACACGGCTGCCTTTGCCGATGCGTTCTCCGCCAGTTGCATCGATCATCTCAAAGACCGTATCCCTGATGGTCTTGTAATCGTATGCTGCGTTTTTGACTATGACCCTGGACATTCTTCGATCGCTGGCAGTATCAAGAGGCAGAGAAACTGTTCGTGCCGGGGTTGTTCAGGAGCAGGCCCTGTCTTAAAAACAACAGAGACAATATGATTGAGCAGGTCACGTTACCAGCTGCTCACCAATAAATTATCTGCTGAATTTTTGTGCCTTCATCCTTTTTTTTCTGGCATCTCTCATCTTTCTCTTTTTTTTGACAGAGGGTTTCTCGTAGAAGCTCCTCTGTTTTATCTCTTTGAGAAGACCGTCTTTCTGGATGCTGCGCTTTAAGACCTTCAGCGCTTTTTCTATATCGTTTCCAAAAACTTTTATATCCAAAGGGACTTATCGCCTCCCGCCTCTGCCGCCGCCGAATCCGCCTCTGCCGCCGCCGAATCCGCCTCTGCCGCCGCCGAATCCGCGTTTCTCTCTCGGCTGCTGCGGTTTTGCCTCAGCTACGGTCAGTGTCCGTTCCATAAACTGGGTGCCGTTGAGCTCAGCGATTGCTTTTTGTGCACTCTCTGCAGACTCCATCTCAACAAATCCAAACCCCTTTGATTTTCCGGTGAATTTGTCGGTGATAATAGCGACTGATACTACTGCTCCGAACGGTTCGAAGAGCTCCCTGATCGAATCTTCTGATGCATCAAAAGAGATGTTTGCTACGTAAATTTTCTGTGCCATTTCCCCTCCTTAATTAAAAAAAAACCGGAGACTTTAAAGTCTCCGGAAGTACCTTTAACTTTTTCAGATAGATCATTATAGCATATCTGAAGCAAGAAAATATCAAGTTGTCTCAGGATGGTTTCTGCTTTTGTTTTTTTGTGCCGGAAAGGAAGTTCACTACCTGCTCTCTGATAGCAGGAGGGGGCAGCGGGATGTTCGGCACATTACGGTTGCCGGGCAGGGCAATGGCATGAACAAACGTGAGTTCCCTTCTGCCTTGTCTCATGATATCCAGCAGGTGTTTTCCCTCTGCCGCTTTGAAGGTGTTCTGTATACCGAAGCCTTTTGCCACCAGCTCAAGGTCCACACATGCACCTGCATAGGTGGGCTGGTTGCCGGTTGAACCGTATGCGCCGTTGTCGATTGCAAGAATAGTCAGGTTCCTCGGACTGAAGTAGGCAGTTGTTGCAAGACTGCCCGGATTCATCAGGAGGCTTCCGTCTCCGTCAATGACCACAACTTCCTTTTTCGAAGAAAGCGCTATGCCGAGCCCGATCGGAGTTGCCATCCCCATGCTTCCCATCATATAAAAATGAGAAGGCCGGGGGGCTATGGCATAGAGTTCTTTTGAGGGGATGCCGAGGTTGCAGACAACAGCCTTTCCTTCGAGATAGGGCGCTATGATTTCGAGCATCTCATAGCGGGTGAGTTCAGGCAGTAAACGTTTCCGGGAACCGGCACGACCGGCTGTAATTTTTTTTGAACACGAGGTCTTAAGGTTCTGGCAGGGAATGGCGTCGGCATCGCATGCCTCCCACAGGGCAGGGCTGAGCATGAACACATGTATCCTGTTCTTTGCATAGACATCCGGAAGTGTTTTTGATATGGACCTGAAATCTTTCCGGGTGTCGATAACGCTGAACCCGATTCCTGCTCCTTCGAGAATATTCGGGAGCCTCTGTCCCATGGGAACCTGTGCTGCAATCGATTCCTTATAGACACCCCTCCTGCTGACAAAAACAGGCAGCGGGAACTGGTAAAACCCGGTCAGTGAAAGCAGCGCATTTATCATGTTTCCGATCCCGGAACTCTGGACAAACAGTGCCGGTCTCCTGCCGGCAAGAGAAGCGCCGGCTGCAATGCCGATGCCTTCTTCTTCACGCGTTAATGGCACATGAAAGAGGCTTCTGCCGATAAGCCCGCAGAGGTTCTTCATCCTGTCGCAGGGAAGCGAGCAGACGAAGTCAATGCCGTTTTTTCTGATGATCTCCAATAGTTCAGTTTCAGGACGTATCATGAAATATCCTCTCTGCCGATCCTCATGCACTATGGATGCATGGGTACTATTATCTTAGCGAGTGCCAGGCTTTTTATTCAACAGATTCCGGTACAGGCGCTTGTAAGCGTTCCCGGGCGGCGGTATAATCTGAAATAAGTGAAAAGACCAGTGCGGGGACCGGTCTTTTTGTTCAAAAACGAAAAAAAGTTTGCTATCTGTTCTGAAAGGAGATTTCAATGAAACTGGGCCCAAAGACAAAAGTAGATGAGGTGCTCTCAAGGTATCCGTTTATCAAGGAATTTCTCATGAAGCTTGACCCTCACTTCAAGGCGCTTGACAACCCCCTGCTCAGGAAGACGCTCGGCAAGGTTGCCACGTTCAGCAAGGTCTCGATGGTCGGAGGGATTGAACTCAATAAACTGCTCACTGAGATAGCTGCAGAGATCAGGCAGAAGACCGGTGAAGTCATAACGGTTGAAACTACTGAAAAACCATCGGTGATTACAGACCCTGAACAGCGGATCGAGGCGCTCAAGGAGATTATCAAGGACCTGCACAAGGGGGTAGACATGAAGGTGCTGAAGCGCAGATTCCTCGAACTGATAAGAGATGTTGCACCGACCGAGATTGCCAATATGGAGCAGCGGCTCATCAGCGAGGGAATGCCCGAAGAGGAGGTAAAGAGGCTCTGCGATGTGCATGTCGAGGTGTTCAGGGAATCGCTTGAAGACAAGGTTGTCCCCGGACTTCCTGCAGGACATCCGGTGCACACGTTTATGCTTGAGAACCGCAGGGCAGAGTCGATTATCAGACAGATTCAGGCAATTCATGACATAAAAAAAGACTCTGCACACCTGCTCAGCCTGCTCAATGACCTTTCAGCGATTAACCTGCATTATGTCCGGAAGGAAAACCAGTTATTTCCGATGCTCGAGGCACACGGAGTATCAGGACCGTCAAAAGTCATGTGGGCCATACACGATGACATCCGCGCCATGATGAAAGAGGTGATTGCCCGGGTTAAAGAGGGTGTCTCGACCCCAAAGGAGATCCAGGCGCTGCTGCATATGCTGAACGACATGATTTACAAGGAAGAACATATCCTCTTCCCCATGTCTCTCGAAACACTCGGCGACAGCGACTGGGCAAAGGTGAGGGAAGGGGAAGAGGAGGTCGGTTACGCATGGATAAAACCTGAAGAGCAGTGGAAGCCCTCAGAAGAAACCTTCCAGGAAAAACTGCCCCCTGAAAAAATCGGCAGTCTGAACCTTGACACCGGACTGCTCACTGCAGAACAGATCAACCTTATGCTGATGCATCTGCCTGTGGACATATCATTTGTCGACGAAAACGACAAGGTCGCATATTACTCACAGACAGAAGACCGGATATTCCCGCGCAGCCCCGGTATTATCGGGCGTAGCGTTCAGAACTGCCATCCTCCAAAGAGCGTTCATATCGTCGACAGGATACTGCAGGAGTTCAAGAGCGGCAGCCGCGACAGCGCTGAGTTCTGGATACAGATGAAGGGAAGATTTATCCATATCAGGTA
>JBBIUL010000061.1:0-10203 GCA_037440265.1 Nitrospira sp.
AGCCCGACAATCACATTCATGTCTGTCTGAAAACGATTCAGGAGTTTTGCCTGTGCAACGGGATTGCAGGCAGGTTCAAAGGTTGACGGCCTCACCTTGTCTGATTCTTCAAGCCCCAGTTTCAGTTTATCGATGCTCCCTGTCTTACAGCAGACGCTCATGGGAGTAAAACCCTGCGCGGAAAGTATCTTCGACAGGCTGTGGGTTTCGTCGAGAAGGCCGATGCAGGTCGCAATGCCGATCTTGCTGTATCCCATAAGCTTTGCAAACGCAATGGTGTCTTCCACCCTTGTCCACCGTGCCCTGACCGCCTCACTGCCGGGTATCGGCTGGTAGCAGAGCCCCTCAACGCGCGATGCTGCACGGGCTATCCTGGCATCTCCGCTTTCGCCCCTGTAAAGCTTCTCTGTGCTTTCAAGGATATCGGCATTTTCGTTTGACGGGCAGTAATCCGGTGCAGACGGCCTGCTGTCAGCATCGGCGCTCCAGCAAAAGGTTTTCCCGGCCTTCTGCCAGGAAGCACTGCAAAAACTGCACGACAATCCAATCTTTTTGCTCATTTCAGTATCCTCCTGTGAAACAAACCACTTCAGAAAAAATGCATCCGCACCCGGACTCTGCCATTATTGTACCGGAAACGTCAAAAGATAAGATATGCCGGAATGAAAAAACTGAAGGACGTAACCATTACATGCCGAGAATTGCAGAAATTTTCAACTAAACAGCAGAAGATATACCGGCCTATGTCTTGAACCTCTGCAATGCAACAAGGAGCCTTTTACCGTCGTCTCCGAGCTCCCGCACCGCCTCGTTCATCTCATTGATGGCTGCAGTGGACTCTTCTGCAATACTTTTTATTTTCTCGACTGACCGTACAATGTCCCTGCTTTTCTGAGACTGCATCTTCATCTCTGAGGCTATCTTTTCAGCCTGGTCAGACACATCACGCGCAGAGGAGGAGATCTGTTTGCTCCCGGTCATCTGTTCGCCGGTGGCATTCCTGACATGCTGGGAGACTTCTTTAATCCTGTCGATGGACCCGATGATCAGTTCGCTGCCCTTGTTTTGCTCCTTTGTCGCCCTTGATATCTGTTCAATCTGGGTATTGATGCCCTTTACCGCGTCCGTAATCTGCCTGATGGCAATCGTTTCCTCTGCTGCAGAGCGCTGGATAAACTTTGCCCTGTCGGAAGAGGCATTTGCGCTTTCGAGGATGCTCTTTAATGCCCCGTTTGTTTCTCCGACAAGTTCTATCCCTTTGTCAACACTTACAAGCCCTTTGCGGGACAACGCAATGCTGGTCTGGACGTCGGCCTTCACTGCTTCGACCAGGGAAGCTATTTCGTTCGTTGACAAGGTCGTTTTGCCGGCAAGGCTCTTTATCTCATCTGCGACAACGGCAAAGCCCTTCCCGTGTTCGCCGGCCTTTGCAGCAAGTATGGCAGCATTCAGGGCAAGGAGCCCGGTCTGGTCTGCTACTTCATTGATGACGTTGAGCATCTTGCCGATCTCTTCAGACCTCTTGCCGAGGCGGTTTATAGCCTCTGCAAGTTCGCCGACGCTCCCGCGTATCTCCTCCATACCCCTCATCGAGGCACTGGCTGCGCCCATCCCCTTTTCAGTTGCCTCGAGGGCAACAAGCTTTGCCTGCTCCGCAGACTCGAGGGCGTGCCTCTCGACCTCTTTTACCATCGTGTTAATCTCATGCAGGGATGATGAGGTTTCCTCAGAAGAAGCGGAGAGTGCCTCAACGCTCTCTGCTATACGCCTCATTGACGCAACCATCTCCTCGACAGAAGAGGCAGAGTCTGTTGCGGACTGGGAAAAGGTGTTTGCACTCTGGGCAACGTTTGCGATTGAAGTGGATATTTCAATAATAGCTGAGGTAGTCTGTTCAGCGAATCGAGCAAGAGTCTCTGTAGAGGCTGAGACAGCAGCGATAGAGTGGTCGATTTCATGTATATAGCCTGCTGTTTTTTCGAATGACCGGTGCTGTGTCTGGGCACCTGTCATTACCCTGTCGGAAGACCTCTTCAGTTTGTCGGAGATATTCGAAACGCTTTCGGTAATCTTCACTACCTTGGAAATAATCTCTTTCAGATTGGCCGACATCCTGTTGATGGATATGCCAAGCGATGCGATTTCATCGCTGCCCTTTATCTGCACTTCTGCGGTGAGATCACCGGAGGCTATTAATTCAGCGGTCTTCTCTATGGCCGACAGCGGTTTTATGATCGACTTCCTCAGGGTTGCAATGAAAAATATGACCAGGACAGAGGCCGCAAGCAAAACAGAGCCGCTGACAACGGTTACCATGACGGTTCTCCTGATCATGCTGAACATCTCATTGACCGCTCGCTCGCCTGCACCATCGATCCTGACGCTAATGATTGAGGTCTCCTGGATCACCTGCTCTGCCTTGCTGTCAAATTCTTCCATGACCTCATTGCCTTTTTTCCAGTCAGACATATAGGCGTCAAACATCTTCTTCCCGATATCCATAAGAACCGGGAGGTCTTCCTTTAGCTTGTTGAGCGTATCAAGCTGTTCAGGATCGTCCTGGCTGAGGAAGATAAGGTCGTCAACATTTTTTACTGCCATTTCAATGGCATTTTGCGTCTCTTCTTCTATAATCCGCTGTTTTTTCGTGAGCGAGGCATCGGTTGCATACTGCCAGACATGAGAGATTTCCAGCTGAAGGTCCTTGGCAATCTTTGCCTTGTCGTGGATCTCCCGGTACGCGGTTATCTTGTCTCTGAGGCTGCTCGTCTCTCTGTAGACAAGCAGAGAAAACGCTGAAAACAAGAAGGCAAGCAGTGCAACCAGCCCTGTTATGAACAGCAATCTCTTCCTGATGGTAAGTTTTCTCAGGAATTTGATTTTCATTGCGTTAGGAAGAGACCACCGGCACAAGATCCGAACCCGTCAGGTTCCGGGCAGCAGAAGTATTGTTCTGCATTAAGAAAAATGTATCGAGCCTGTGTTTTATCTTCTGAAAGGAAACACCGGTGTGTCCGGCATTCCCCTTCAGTTTTTTCGAATAATTCCGGCAATTATTTGTAACCGACTTTTTCCATTAATTTTATAGCCTCAGCTTGAAGAGTCCCGAACTCTGAAATATCCACCCTGTCTTCCTTGAATTTGCCGAAACCCTCAAGTATGGGGTGCGGGGCAACCTTCGGGTTTGCAGGGTATTCATGGTTCAGTTCGGCAAACATCTTCTGCCCCTTAGGACCGCTCAGCCACTCAAGAAGCCTGATTGCATTCCTGGTATTGATGGAATGGGCAGTCACCCCTGCCCCGCAGATATTAAAATGGGTCCCACGGTCATTTTTATCCTGGTTAGCCCAGAATATCTTTACGGGAAACTGGGGGTTTTTCTCAAGGATACGTCCCAAATAGTAAGAGTTTGCAATGGCAACATCGCCGTCGCCGGCGGCAACGGCTTCCAGTATCTTTGTGTCGCTGTCAATGTACTTGACCGTGTTGGCAACAAGGCCCTTGAGAATTTCTTCGGCCTTTGGGCCTCCATGAGCTGAAATAAGGCTTGACACAAAGGCCTGGGCATAAGGATGGGTTGAAGGCCTTAAGATGAGCCTTCCCCTCCATTTTGGATCTGCCAAGGCCTCATAGGTCGACAGTTCGTCAACCTTTACCTTTGCAGGGTTATAGAAGATCGTCCTGTACCGTTTGCTGAGCGCAACCCACTGGTTGTCCCTGGCCCTCAGATTGGCAGGGATATTCTTTTCGATCTCCTTGCTCTTAATGGGCTGGAGCAAACCGTCCTTGGCAGCAAGCGACAGATGACCGGCGTCAGAGCCCATATAGATGTCGGCAAGCGTATTTTTTCCTTCTGCCTTGATCCGGTCCCTCAGCGCAGCATCGCTGCCTGTGGTAAAACGGATCATGATGCCGGTTTCCTTGGTGAACGTCTCGAACACAGACTCGACACCATAATGCCGGGATGTATAGATGTTAATGACATCCCGTGCCTCGGAATATGGTGACAACCCGAAGAGCATAAAGAGCAACAAGGCAAGACCAACCACAATACTTTTCTTTCCGGCCATCGTTTCCTCCTCATTTATTTGTTAATAACAATTAATAAGATAATACAAAAAACCTTTGTAAGTTTCAATAACAACTTATGGTGCAGTCAGAACAGGGGAAAAGTGCTCATTTCACCCGATTGTTACGAGAAAATTATTTCAGGAACCGGCGACCTTCAGGCCCGGCCATTGTTTTCTGACGAGTTCATGCCGAACAGTTTTCTTGCATCTTCGAGGATAAGATAGAGCGCAGGGATAAGAAGAAGCGTTATGCCTGTTGCAAAGAGCACCCCGAACCCGAGGCTGATTGCCATGGGGATCAGGAACTGCGCCTGCACGCTTGTTTCCAGAATAATAGGGGTCAGACCCAGTGACGTGGTCAGCGATGTCAGTATAATCGGACGGAAACGGCGCTGACCGGACTCAACCACTGCGGAAAACAATTCCATGCCTTCCTGCCGTTTTGTATTGATGTAATTGATCAGAAGGAGCGCATCATTGACCACCACCCCTGAGAGCGCGACAATCCCGAAAAGACTCAGGATGCTCAGGTCAAACCCCATGATCATATGCCCGAGGATTGCGCCCACTATGCCGAACGGTATGGACATCATGATGAGCAGAGGCTGACTGTAGCTTCTGAACGGGATGGCGAGCAGGGCATAGATGAGAAACAGGGCAAAGGCAAACCCTTTTTTCATGCTCCCCATAGACTCCCGGCGCTCTTTCTCCTCGCCCTCCATGCTGTAGGTAAGGCCGGGATAATCGTTTTGAAGTTCTCTAAGAACAGAATTCCTGAGGTCAAGAAGTATCTCCTCTGCATTGGCGATCCTTCCGTCGACACTTGCCGTTACATTCACCACGCGCTTCCGGTCTGCACGGTTGATGGCGCTGTATCCCCTGCCTTCCTCGATCACGGCAGCAGAGGTCAGCGGAATTTCGCCGCCGTCACGCGTGCGTATGCGCATCGAGTAGAGTTCGGCAAGGTTCTTCCGGTCAGCCTCGGGATAGCGCACCATCACCTTCAGCTCATTCCTCCCGCGCTGGAGGCGGAGAGACTCTGACCCGTAAAAAGCCGCCCTTATCTGGCGGCCGAGTTCCTCTTCAGTCAGTCCGAGCGTTCTTGCCTGTGACGTCAGACGTATCTCCAGTTCCTTTTTCCCTTTCTTGAAATTATCGGCAATATCAATTACGCCGGGATATTCCTGCAGCGCCAGCTTCAGCCGGTCTGCAGCCTCCCTGAGCACATCCGTGCTCTGGTGGGCAAGCCGCAGGTCAATATTCGCACCGAAATGGACCAGGTTTGAGGTAAAAGTAAGGGCATCAACTCCGGGTACTGTGCCGACCAGTTCTCTCCACCGGTTTGCAATGTCCTCGGCAGGCATGCCACGGTCTTCGCTCTTTGTCAGGAACATGACCGCACTCGCAAGATGAGAACCAGAGGATGCTTCAACGCCGCCCCGTGAAATGAAAAGGTTTTTCCCGGTAAGTGAAAAGGTGTGTCTCAGTACAGACAGCCCGTCAGCCCTCTTTCCGTCAAATTCCTTGACTACATCCTCCCCTTTTTTCAGGATATGTCCCTGAAGCGTATTTGTCTGTTCAACCGGCGTCCCCAGCGGCATCTGGAGCGACGTAATGATAATATCTCCGTCAACAGAAGGCATGAAACGGAACTTTATGATCCCTCCTGCAACAAATCCCGCACTGATAAAAAGTACGGCAATTGCAGCGGCAAGGGTTATGTATCTGAACCTGAGACAGAGCTGAAGGAAGCTCCGGTACGGGCCTCCCACAAATCGTTCAAGCTTCCCGGCAAAGCCAAGTCTTACCCTTTCAACAAAGCCTGCAATTCCCTTCGGATTTTCAATCTTCTTGCCGAATGAAAGATGGGCAGGCAGAATAAACAGGGACTCAACCAGAGAGACAAGGATTATAGGGATAACCACAAAAGGGATAACCTTGATGAATTTTCCCATGGTGCCGGTCAGGAAGATGAGGGGTGAAAAGGCAGCAACCGTGGTGAGCACTGAGAAGATGACCGGGATTCCGACCTCAATCGTTCCGTCAACCGCAGCCTGGGGATACGGCTTTCCCTCCTGACGATGCGCAAAGACATTCTCTCCCACGACAATAGCGTCATCAACCACGATTCCGAGGGCAAGGATAAAGGCAAAGAGCGAGAGCATGTTGATCGAGACATCGAGTGAAGGCATGAACAGCATGGCGCCGAGAAAAGAGATCGGGATGCCGAGCATAACCCAGAGGGCAAGACGTATCTGAAGGAAAAGACCCAGTATCAAAAAGACAAGTATCAGTCCGATAAAGGCGTTCTTCAGGAGGAGGTTCAGCCTGCTCTCATATAATTCAGTCGTATCGTTCCATGTCGCAAGCTTCACTGATCCGGGAA
This sequence comes from Nitrospira sp., assembly GCA_037440265.1. Classification (GTDB taxonomy): domain Bacteria; phylum Nitrospirota; class Thermodesulfovibrionia; order Thermodesulfovibrionales; family UBA6898; genus JBBIUL01. The sequence continues at coordinate 6,457 of JBBIUL010000061.1, forward strand.
CCATCTGCTGTTTTTGAGCAACATAGTCCTTCACAAGCTTCGAGATTTCGGTAGGACGCTGATCACCGACCCGGAATATCTTGATCATTGCCGAGGGCATGCCGTCAAAAGTCGCAAATTCGTCGGTCTCGCTGAAGGTATCTCGGACAGAAGCGATGTCGCCAAGCCTGACCTCAGTGCCGTCAGGTTTTTCAATGACCGTTATGCCGGCATATTCATGGCCGGTATAGCGCCGCTCCTTGGTTCTGACAAGTACCTCTCCGCCTTCTGCTTTAACAGAACCTGCGGGGAGGTCGACTGAGGCACGCCGCACCCGGTCTGCTATCCGGTCAAGGGTCAGGCCGTAGCGGCGCAGGTTTTCCTCTGATACCTCTATTGATATTTCGTACGGCCGGACCCCGGAGAACTCAACCTGCGTTATCTGGGGCATGACAAGGAGTTCGTCCCGGATTGCTTCTGCATACTCGCGGATGCTCCGCTCTGTCAGGCTGCCGTAGACCACAACAGAGATGACCTCGCTCCTGCTGACCACCTTGGTTATGACAGGCCGCTCTGCCTCCTCGGGCAATGTCGTGATCCGGTCGACCTCGGCCTTGACATCCTGCATAACGAGATCAACATCCTCGCCTTCCATGACTTCGGCAGTAACCGCCCCAACCCCTTCAGATGCAACCGCCTTGATCTCCTTTACACCGGTAACGCCGCTGATCGCCTCCTCAATTTTCAGGAGAATCCCTTCTTCGATCTCCTCAGGTCCTGCACCGGGATAGACAACCGACACCCGGATCATGTCCAGTTCTATCTCAGGAAAGACCTCCTGCTTGATTGCGTAAGCCATGATCAGCCCGCCAACGATCAGCACCATCATGAGGAGGTTTGAGGCTACGTGATTGGCAGCCATCCAGCGAATCGAGGTCTTCATTTTTTCTTGCCTTCTTCAACCGGCTTGAGCTTCATGCCGTCAGCCGCACCGGTTATAGTGGTAAGCACCACCGTATCGCCCTCTGACAGCCCCTCAGTAATAAGCACCCGTTCACGCTCTGATCGCATTACCTGCACGTTCCTGATCCTCAGGGCATTCTCCTGATCCATAATCCAGACTGTTGAATCCTCACGAACAGCCGTAGCAGGGACTGAAACGGCACCGGAAATCCTGCTTCCGACAAACACAACATCAACAAAAGCACCGACCGGAAGAGGAGAAGATGACCGCTCAGCTGCAAGCATGTAGGGGTCGATGACCGAGACAACAACTGAAAGCATGCGGCTCTTGGGGTCAATCTCCCTGAGTGATCGGATGATGTTCCCCTTCAGTTCATGGATCGTCCCGCCAAGGTTCATCGTTATTATTGCCGGTGAACCCTTCCCGCCATGGGCCTGTTTCGGGATTTCAAGCCACTTCAGCTCCTCAACAGGCAGGGGGACGATAATCTCTGCTGAGTCGGTGCCGACAAGCGCAGCGACGCTGGTCCCTGAACGCACAAACTGTCCCGGCTCAACGGATTCAGCACGGACAAGGGCATTGAACGGTGCCCTTATCTTCGTGCGCTCAAGGTCAAGTTCAGCCTGTCTGAGCACTGCTTCGGCTGATGCAAGGGCAGCCCTCGCATTTTTCATCTGCGGCTCGTAGAGCACCAGCGGATTCGGCTTCTCCGCTTTATCCCCTTCAAGACGCTCCCATTCCTGACGTGCAATCCGTGCCCGGCTCTCGGTTACTGAAATCTCATACTCGGCATTGGCAACCCGTGCCTTTGCCTGTTCCAGGGCAAGCCGGTAGTCTGCATCTTCTATTTCAAAGAGAAGGTCGCCCTTCCTGAAGAAACCGCCTGAAACAAAAGAAGCAGACACGAAAGACACGCGGCCGCTTACCTGCGTCATAACGGTTATCTCCTGTGCTGCCTGGACCGTTCCGGTGCCTGCAACATGTGCATGATAATTTTTCTTCTCGACGCGAATGACATGGACAGGGACTCCCTGCATCGCAGGCACTTCCTTCTTTGGCGCAGGGCGCATTGCCTTCATAAGAAGCATTATCCCGATGCCTGCCAGGATTATCAGCAGCGGGGCCATCCATTTCAGGAATGTCGATTTCATTTCATTTCCTCCTTTTCACCATGAACGGCTGTAGCTCTGCTGTTGAACTCTTCGGCCATCCATTCACCTCCGAGTGAGCGCGCAAGTGATATCTTCGCTGATATAAGGGCCCGCTTCGCTTCAAGGAGCAGCCTTTCTGTCTCGTAATATCTCTGCTGGGCAGTGAGTACCGGCAGATAGTCGCTGATGCCGTGCATATAGTTTTCAAGCGACAGGCGGTGTTCGGCTGCAGCTGCCAATGACCTTTTGCCCAGCAGTGCAACCCGCTCTCCGGCTTCGCGTCCGCCGGTAAGGGCGTCCTCCACCTCCCTGAACGCCTGCAGTATTGTTTTGTGATATGCCGCAAGCCTTTCCCTGAAAACAGCCTCAGAACGTTCAGCCTCTGCCTTGCGCCTGCCGCTGTCAAAAACGGGCTGGGCAATCTCGATCAGCAGATTCCAGAGGATATTCGGCGAACTAAGGACCGTCTTCAGCCGGTCGCTTGAGCCTCCGTAAGTCCCGGTGAGATTAAACGACGGCAGCCGCTCGGCAATTGCAGCGCCAACCCTCTCATCGCTTGCTTTCAGGCGGTTCAGGGCTGCCTGGATATCAGGCCTCCTGTCCAGAAGATCAGAGGGAATCCCGGCATGAAAAGACGGCACTGACGGCAAAGCAGCGCCCTCCGGCATGATGTTACTGCCGGGGAAGCGGCCAAGCAGGATTGAAAGGGCATTGAGCGTTGCAGAAAGATTTGACCTGTATATCGTACGCTGTGCCTCTGCGGAAGAAAGGTTCTGTCGCGATTGATAGACGTCTATCACAGGGACTACCCCCTCCCGGTAGCGCCGTTCAACCCGTTCGAGGGTGTCACTGAACGAGGTAATAATCCTGTCGGCAAGCCTGACCTGTTCCTGCTGTTCAACCGAGAGATAATACAGGTCTGCAACTGTTGCTGATAAGCTCATATAAAGCGCCATGAGATCGTTTTCTGAGGCAAGGGCATCAAGCCGTGCAGCCTCAGTCCGGGAGGAGAGTTTTTTCCAGACATCCAGTTCATATCCCGCAGCCGCAGAAAGCGAATAACTGTCGGACGTAACAGCGCCGAACATCCCGGGCTGTCGCACCCGCCCAGCCTTTCCTGATATTCCTATCTGGACTCCCTCTGCCGAGCTGACTGACCTGAATGCCGCCTCTGCCTGCTGAAAACGCCCGAATGCCTGCTGGATGTCCGGGTTATGCTTCAGCGACTCCTCAATCAGTCCATTGAGCTTCCCGTCGTTAAAATGCTCCCACCATTTTCCTGCTGACGCTGCTGCACCGGACGTCCGGAGATCGCTGCTGTACTGTTCCGGCAGGGGCACATCATACTCACCAGTGCGCAGGGTATGCAGCGAGCAGGAGGAAAGGAATATGAACATAATAATAAAAAAAGCAGCATACCTTAAAAAACCTGATCTCATGCTTCCTCCATCCCGCGTGCAATAAAGGACGTGAGCATTTCTATAAGGGTTTCGGTGTCTGTTTTGGAGCATAAAAGTGCCTTAAGCATACCTCTTTCTTGCTCGCCCGCTTCCCCTGGAATTACATCGCTGAATTCTTCATGTATCGTCTCCGAGCAGAGATGCATGACGTGAAAGAGCGCCCCAAGTGCAAAATGGAGCTTCCATATCAACA
>JBBIUL010000062.1:0-10110 GCA_037440265.1 Nitrospira sp.
GCATCCGAGATGAGATTCCTGGCGATCTCCCGCGATGCTTCAATGCCGTACAGCCGGGGGTATGTCATTTTTTGTATCCTTTCATCTGAACCGACTGTTTTGCCGAGTTCTACGGTGTCCCCCTCTATATCCAGTATATCATCGATAATCTGGAAGGCAAGTCCGACGTTGTTGCCGTATACGGTAAGGGCATCAAATTCTTTCTCGGTGCTGCCATACAGGATCGGACCCAGCCTGACCGATGCACGGATGAGCGCAGCGGTCTTGTAGGTGTGGATGAATTTAAGGGTATCTTCGTCAGGCTGACTGTTTTCAGAGAGGATGTCCTGCACCTGTCCGGCGACCATCCCGTCGAGTCCTGATGCACCGGTGATCTCGCGCAGGGCACGGAGCAGGTTCCGTTCGGTAATCTTCGGAGACAGTGAGATGTCGGAAAGGATGGAGAACGCCTCGGTGAGCAATGCGTCTCCGGCGAGGATCGCTATCGCCTCACCGTAGACCTTATGGTTTGTCGGTTTGCCGCGCCTGAGGTCGTCATTATCCATTGCAGGCAGGTCATCATGGATCAGCGAATAGGTATGGATCAGTTCGAGCGTTGCAGCATAGGGCATGATATCATCTGCATTGCCGCCGCATGCCTCATACGATGCAAGGGCGAATATCGGGCGGACTCTTTTGCCGCCCGCAAACAACGAATAGAGCATGGATTCGCGGAGTACGGCCGGCTTCTGCTCTTTGCTGAAATAACTCCTGAAAAAAGCATCTACGCCGTCTTTTTTATCTGTCAGGTATTTTCTGATGTCCATATCAATACCAGCTGAAGACAGGGAAGATCATCATGCCGGGCCGGCAATTATTCCCACTCTATGGTCCCCGGCGGTTTCGAACTGATGTCGTAGACTACCCTGTTGACCCCCTTGACCTCGTTTATGATCCTGTTCGAGATTTTTCCCATCAGGTCATAAGGGAGTTTGGCCCAGTCTGCGGTCATGCCGTCAAGACTGGTGACCGCTCTTACGGCCACGACATTTTCATAGGTCCTCTCATCTCCCATAACGCCCACGCTCCTGACAGGCAGTATCACGGCAAATGCCTGCCAAATCTCCCTGTAGAGCCCTGCCTTCTTGATCTCTTCAAGCACGATCGCATCAGACTCTCTCAGGATATTGAGGCGGTCCCTGCTCACCTCGCCGAGGCAGCGTATTGCGAGCCCGGGGCCGGGGAAGGGATGTCTCCAGCATATTTCATCGGGCAGTGACAGCTCCTTGCCGAGAATCCTGACCTCGTCCTTGAAGAGCTCCCGGAGAGGCTCAATCAGTTTGAGCTTCATGACCTCAGGCAGTCCTCCGACATTGTGGTGTGATTTGATTACGGCTGAGGGGCCCTTGAATGATACGCTTTCGATGACATCGGGATAGAGGGTGCCCTGCGCAAGGAACTCAGCGCCTTTAATTTTTTTCGCAGCTTTTTCAAAAAGGAAGATAAACTCATTTCCGATAATCTTTCTCTTTTTCTCAGGGTCGGTTACCCCCTTCAGTCTGCGGAGAAAATCCCTGGATGCGTCAGTATGCACCAGTTTGAGATGGAAGTGCCGGCCGAAGGTGTCGATTACTTTTTCAGCCTCTCCTTTCCTCAGCAACCCGTTATCGACAAAGATACAGGTGAGACGGTCTCCGATGGCCTTGTGGAGGAGGAGGGCAACGACCGAAGAGTCAACGCCGCCGCTCAGCGCGCAGATGACCTTCTTTTCCCCAACTTTTTCCCTGATATCCCTGACAGACCATTCAATGAATGAGGACATTTCCCATGTGGGTTTGCAGCCGCAGATGTTGTAGACAAAGTTCTGCAGGATCCTGGTGCCGTGTTCAGTATGGACGACCTCAGGGTGAAACTGAAGCGCATAGAACTGTTTTGTCTTTGAAGACATGGCAGCAACCGGAGAATTGTCGGAATGGGCTATCCTTTTGAAGCCCGGAGGGATTTTGTCGATCCTGTCGCCGTGGCTCATCCATACCGGAAAATCCCGTGGCAGCCGGTAAAAAAGGTCCTTCGGATCATCAACGTGCAGTTCCGCCCGGCCGTATTCCCGTTTTTGAGCCTTCGCGACCTTTCCGCCGAGCGAGTGCGCAAGGTACTGCATGCCGTAGCAGATGCCGAGTACCGGAACGCCAAGGGCAAGGATTGCCTTATCAGGAACAGGAGCACCCCTGTCGTAAATACTCGACGGGCCGCCGGAGAGTATTATGCCTTTGGGGGCGAATTCACGGATCTTCTGTATTGATGCGTTGAAGGGGAATATCTCAGAGTATACCTTGCCTTCCCTAACCCTGCGGGCAATGAGCTGGGTATACTGAGAACCGAAATCGAGTACTAATATCTTTTCTTCGTGCATGGGTTAAAAGCTGGTAGGACAGTCCACTGACTTACCATTCGGGCCGGTAGTTCGGCGCTTCCTTGGTTATGATAACGTCATGGACATGGCTTTCCCTCAATCCCGCGTTTGTAATCTGGATAAACCGAGCCTTTTTCCTCAGCTCAGCAAGATTCTTAGCCCCGCAGTAGCCCATGCCTGACCGGAGCCCCCCGAGGAGCTGGTGTACGCTGTGGGAGAGCGTGCCTTTGTGTGGAACCCGTCCTTCCACCCCTTCAGGAACAAGTTTCTGGGCTTCAACCCCTTCCTGCTGATAGCGGTCTTTTGCCCCCTGTTCCATGGCGCCGATTGAGCCCATGCCGCGGTATACTTTGTAGCTTCTCCCCTGAAAGAGCACAATTTCACCCGGGGATTCATCGGTGCCGGCGAAAAGGCTGCCGATCATGACAGCGTCTGCACCGGCTGCAAGGGCCTTGGTGATGTCTCCGGAATACTTTATGCCTCCGTCTGCTATCAACGGGATTTTATATTTTTTTGCCACTGAGTAACAGTCCTTGACTGCGGTGAGTTGGGGCACGCCGGCTCCTGCAACGATCCTGGTCGTGCAGATAGAACCCGGCCCTATGCCTATTTTTATGCCGTCAGCGCCTGCCTTAATAAGGTCAAGTGTCCCTTCAGCGGTTGCAACGTTTCCGGCTATTATCTCAACGCTGTATTTCTTCTTGAGCGTCTTCAGTGTGGATATGACTGATTTTGAATGTCCGTGCGCAGTATCGATGACGATAACGTCGACTCCGGCATTGATAAGCAGTTTTGCCCGCTCGAGGGTGTCTTCACCGGTGCCGACTGCTGCGCCGACCATGAGTCTGCCGAGTCTGTCCTTGCAGGAATTCGGATATTTCTTGCGCTTTTCAATATCTTTGATGGTGATGAGGCCCTTGAGCCTGAATTCCCTGTCAACAATGGGGAGTTTTTCGATCTTGTATTTGTTAAGGAGGTCCTTTGCCTCGTCAAGGGTAGTGCCTGCAGAGGCTGTAATCAGGCGTTCTTTTGTCATGACCTCATGGACTTTCTTGTTCATCTTTTTCTCGAACCTGAGATCCCTGTTCGTCAGGATACCGGTCAGTTTGCCTTTGACCGTTACCGGGACGCCGGAAATCTTGTATCGCTCCATCAGCGTCATAGCCTCGGAAATGGGGGCGTCCGGAGCCACGGTTATCGGGTCAATGATCATACCGCTTTCTGATTTCTTGACCTTGTCCACTTCAAGGGCCTGTCTTTCCGGTGCCATTGCCCGGTGCAGGATACCGATGCCGCCTTCTCTTGCAACTGCGATAGCCATCGAGGCCTCTGTTACCGTATCCATGGCTGAACTCAATATCGGGATGTTGAGCGTGATCCTGTTGGTCAGTTTTGCATGCAGGTTGACGTCTTTCGGCATTACTTCAGACTTCGCAGGGAGCAAGAGGACGTCATCAAAGGTCAGGCCGGTTTTTATGTTGTCGGACATGGCATCTCCTGAAATTTTCTCAAAATTTTAACATGATACATTTCAAGAAAGCAAACTCAGGTGGATTTTATTCTTGACAGCAGCAACAGCGGGTGTATTATAGTTTCAGCGCTGTCTGATTAACTCAACATCGTTTCCCGGTTGTTGATGGGTTTTGCAGAAAAAAGACTTCGCTGTTATAATAGGCGGTGGAAAATCAGATCCTGGAAACAGGAAGACAGTTTACGAGGAAAGGAGGTGAACGAGTTGAAGAAAACAGTTTTGTTGCTGACTCTGATTGTTGTAGTTGCCTTTGTCGGGAGCGCCCTGGCGGTTCCTCCTGGCAAGACAGTGGAATATCCGGGTGGAGGCTTTGGAAAGGTTGTTTTTGACGGCAAGGCTCATGCCGACAAGGGACTGAAGTGCAATGACTGCCATACAAAGGTATTCCAGATGAAGAAAGGTGCAGCCATCAAAATGGCTGACATGAATGCCGGTCAGAATTGCGGCGTATGCCACAACGGTGAAAAGGCCTTCAAGTCAAGCGATGCAGCCACCTGTGCAAAGTGCCATAAGAAATAGCAGTTTTATACCTGAAAAACAGAAAGGCCCCTGATGGAAATCAGGGGCCTTTTTTTAGGGGTTATTCAGATCCTGGTAAGCCAGGACTCGTACTTTTTGAGCTTTCCCTTGACCGCAGAAAAGTAAATTGACTGGAGTTTCTCAGTGATTTTGCCGCGGCTCCCGTTGCCGAGCGTTCTGCCGTCGACTTCCCTGATAGGCGTCACCTCGGCTGCAGTGCCGGTGAAGAATGCCTCATCTGCCAGGTAGAGTTCGTCACGGGTGAAGCGCTCCTCTTCAACAGGGATTTTGTTGTCCCTGGCAATCTGTATGATGCTGTCCCTGGTGATGCCGTCAAGGATCGAGGTGAGCGGCGTGGTCTTTATTCTGTTCTTCTTTACCATGAAGATGTTCTCGCCGCTGCCTTCCGACACATAGCCCTCAGGGTCCAGAAGTAGAGCCTCGTCAAACCCGCATGCCTTTGCCTCATGCTTTGCAAGCTGCGAATTGATGTAGTACCCGGATGCCTTTGCGCGGGTCATGTCAACGTTGACATGGTGCCTTGTGTATGATGATACTTTGATCCGTATTCCATTTTTGAGCCCCTCATCGCCGAGGTAGGCTCCCCAAGGCCACACCGCAATCGATACATTCACCGGATTGCCCTTTGAATACAGGCCCATGGCACCGTATCCGAGATAAACGAGCGGCCTGATGTAGCACTCTTTCATCTTGTTTGCCCTGACGGTGTCTATTATCGCGGAGTGTATCTCTTTTTTCGTGAAAGGGATCTTCATCATGAAGATATGGGCAGAACCGAAAAGCCTGTCGACATGTTCGTCAAGACGGAAGATGGCAGAGCCCTTGTCTGTCTTATAACAGCGGATGCCTTCGAATACCCCGAGGCCGTAGTGCAGGGTGTGGGTCAGAACATGGACCTTTGCATCGTCCCAGTCTACAAGCTTGCCGTCCATCCATATTTTGCTGGTCTTGTTGATCATAGGACACTATTTAAGCAGGAGAGAAGGCCCGCTGTCAATAGAATTTGCATCCTGAATTTACATCTTGTCGGGGGCGGTTACACCGAGGATCGTCAGTGCGTCTGCCAGCACGGTCTTCACCGCCTTGCAAAGCGCGAGCCTTGCGCGTGCAGTCTCAGGGTCTTCTGTGATGACCTTGTGCCTGTGATAGTACGAATGGAAAACGCCTGCCAGTTCCTGGAGGTAAAACGTTATCCGGTGCGGTTCAAAGGCCTTTGCAGCACCCTCGAGCACCATCGGGTAGGTAAGCAGTTTCTTGATCAGCGCAAGTTCCTCTTTCTCAATGAGCAGGCCGAGATTAATTGCCTCAAAGTTCGATATATCCATCTTCTTCTCAGCCGCGTTTGTGAGGATGCTGTTGATCCTTGCGTTTGCATACTGTACATAATAGACCGGGTTTTCCGACGAGGTTGAGGTTACGACGTCAATGTCGAAGTCAAGGTGGCTGTCGGATTTCCTCGTCAGGAAAATGAATTTTGCATTGTCTGCGCCGACAAGGTCGATGACCTCGCTGAGGGTCACGAAATTGCCGGCCCTCTTGGACATCTGGAACGGCTCTCCGTGCTTCAGGAGATTGACCATCTGGACCAGTATCACCCTGAAATTCGAGATGTCATAGCCGAAGGATTTCATGACCGACCCGATGCGGGGGATATAGCCGTGGTGGTCGGCGCCCCAGATATCGATTATGATGTCAAACGCCCTGTCGAGCTTGTCTTTATGGTAGGCAATGTCGGATGCAAAATAGGTGTACTCGCCGTCGCTCTTGATGACCACCCGGTCCTTGTCGTCTCCGAACTGCGATGAACTGAACCAGACCGCACCGTCTTTTTCATAAACATAGCCTTTTTCCCGCAGGGTGTCGAGCGCCTGTTTCACTTCGCCCTTTTCATAGAGACCCTTCTCGCTCACCCAGCTTGAAAAATCCTTTATCGCAAAATATGCGATATCCTTTTTTATGAGGTCCATCATCCTGCTGTAGACCCATCCGGAGATCTCTTTTTCAGCATCTTCAAACGGTAAGCCATGGTATTTTTCCTTGACAACGTCATAAAGCGCAGAGGCCTCCTGGTCAATATATTGTCCGCGGTATCCTTCCTCAGGGAACGGGTAGTCTTCGCCGAGGAGCTGCTGGTATTTTGCATAGACCGACATGCCGAGCAGTTTTATCTGCCGGCCTGCATCGTTAATGTAATACTCGCGATCAACCCTGAACCCCGAGACTTCGAGGAGGTTGCAGAGTGCATTGCCGACTGCTGCTCCGCGTGCATGGCCGATATGGAGCGGCCCGGTGGGGTTTGCGCTTATGTATTCGACGAGCACCTTTTTCCCGAGCCCGATATCCTCCCTGAAAAAAGACTCCTGTGCTGTGAGCAGCTGTCTCAGGGATGCATACAGGTACTCTGTTGTAAAGGTGAAGTTGATGAACCCCGGGCCGTCAATGGTGATGTTTTCGAATATGCTCCTGTCTTCGATGGCGCTGATCAGGTCCTCCGCAATCTTTTTCGGGGGTTTCCTGAGCGGCCGGGCAAGCCCCATGGCAATGGTGGTCGACAGGTCGCCGAAAGACCCGACCTTCGGGACCTCGATCTCAACAGGGGTGTCCGAGGGGATGCCGAGTCTGGCAGCAGCCTTGCGGAGGATGTTCACGGTGTCTTTCTTCATGGCGCTTAAGTTTAATCGCGGTTTTCAGTGAAAGTCAATGAGAGACCGATTTCCGTGAAACAGGAAAAGCAGAAGATTTTATGTATAATACCAGCATTTAAAAACAGGAGAAGAGAGTGAAGATTGCAATTATAGGACTCGCCAATTCCGGAAAGACGACCATTTTCAATGCGCTGACCGGATTGAACATAGCAACCACCGTATACCAGACCATGACTGCCGAACCCCACATTGGGGTTGTAAAAGTGCCGGACGGAAGGCTGGAAAGGCTCACGGCCATTTACAACCCGAGAAAAACCACGCATGCAGTGGTCGAATATGTCGACTATATCGGACTCACCAAGGGCGACCTTGAGCAGAACAGGAAGGTCTTTGACCTGATCAAGGATGCTGATGCCGTGGTTCATGTTATAAGGGGTTTTCATGATGAGGCTGTCCTGCATCCGCTCGGGAGTGTTGACCCTGCCCGCGATGCAGAGACCCTTGAGCTAGAGATGATGTTCGGGGACCTGGAGCTTATCGACAAGCGGCTGGAGCGGATGGAGCAGGGGCAGAAGAGGGGGAAGAAGCCAGATGAATCAGAACGGAGGCTTCTCCTGAAGTGCAAGGAGGTCCTTGAAAACGGGACTCCGCTCAGGGATGTTGATTTTAACGAAGAAGAACAGAAGTCTATGAGGCACCTTCAGTTCATGTCCGTAAAACCCGAGGTGGTGCTGCTCAATGTAGCTGAAGATGAGATAGCGACTGATAAGACCGCAGCGACGGTGTCTGCAATCCAGGCGTTTTTCAAAGGGAAATTCGTGAGCGTCCTGAGCCTGAGCGGAAGGATCGAGATGGAGATTGCCCAGATGCCGCCGGACGATGCAGCAGCGTTTCTTGAAGACCTCGGTGTTTCCGAGCCTGCCCTCCATAAGCTGATCAGGGTTTCCTACGAGCTTATCGGACTCATTTCTTTTCTGACCGTGGGTGAAGACGAGGTCAGGGCATGGACCATCGAGAAGGGGACGAACGCCCAGAAGGCCGCAGGCAAGATACATTCTGATATCGAGCGGGGGTTCATCAGGGCTGAGGTCATCTCGTACGATGACTTTATCGAATGCGGGAGCATGTCAGCAGCACGCGACAAGGGGCTGCTCAGGCTCGAAGGCAAAACCTATGAGGTCCGGGACGGGGATATAATCAATTTCAGGTTTAATGTATAATGAGTAGGTGTATCGTTCCGGGGAGATGAAGACAGCCGTATGAAGGCAGACGACATTTTCAGGGTAAGCGTAGATGTGATGAAGAAGGTCCTCAGGCCTGAACGGATGGTGGAGTCCCTGAAGAGGGCAAAAGAGCGCGGGGATGAGCAGAACCTTGCACTGCTCGAGAGCAGGCGGGACGAGGTCAATGAACTGGTGAGGCAGATCGCAGGGAATGAAGGCCTGCAGAAGCTCCCGGATGATACCGCACAGGACACGGTTGATGCAATGGTGCTCCGGTACCTGAGGAACCGCGAGATGTTCATGCGGACATTTCCGGACGGCATCGAGGGCATAGATGAGGCCCCTGCTTCGGTCTGGGCATCGATAATGATTTCTCCTGCTGACGAGAAACCGGGGAGCTGAAGGGCGTATTCACTGATCGGGCCTGATGGAAGAAATCAGCGAATTAATAGAAAGGCACGGCCTTCAGGAAGACATTGAACACGTTATCATTTCCTTTACCGGCAGTGACGGAAAAAGGAAAAAGTGCTATCTGCTCAAGCGGAGGTTCATCAGGATCATGTATCCTGACGGGCGTCATGCCGACTTCCCCCTGCATGAAGTGATAGAGGCCTTCATCGAGCATCCTGAGGGGCGGCTGGGTGAGACGCTCTATAAGCGGTACAAGGAACGTGAAATGGCAATGCCCGAGGTCTCAGGCGACAGCAAGGAACTGCCCTGATCCGGACTGCCATGAAGAAATAAATTTTACAAACATAAAAGGAATGCAGTAATGAAAAAGAAGATTTTGATCAATGCGAAATACCCTGAGGAAAAAAGGGTCGCCATAGTTGAGGGCGACAGGCTCCTTGATTTTTATGTCGAGGTCTCTGCGCGTGAGCACCTCAAGGGCAATATCTACAAGGGCGTCATCACACGGATCGAGCCGGGGATACAGGCCGTGTTTGTGGATTTCGGCCCGAAGAAACACGGGTTCCTCCAGCTCAGAGAGATACGAAAGGATTATTTCAGGAACAAGGAAGAAGGGAAAAGACCTTTGGTGCAGAATGTCCTGTCCAAGGGGCAGGAGCTTATCGTGCAGGTCGAAAAGGACGAGCGTGATACCAAGGGCGCAAGCCTGACCACCTTCATATCCCTTCCCGGCAGATATATTGTCATGATGCCCGGCCAGCAGCGGGTCGGCATCTCACGGAAGATCGAGGCAAGGGAAGACAGGGACCGGCTGAAGGAACTCTTCGGCAAGCTCAAGCTCCCCAAGGACACGGGGTTTATCCTGAGGACGACCTGCAGCGACATTCAGGAAGATGAACTGGAGAATGACCTCAAGTACCTCACCAAGCTCTGGAACAAGATACAGAATGCATCGAAAAAAGCATCCCCCCCTGCGCTCATATACAAAGAACATGACATTGCGCTCAGGACTGTGCGTGACTACCTCACCTCGGATGTTGCAGAGGTGCTTGTCGATGATGCTGACACCAGCCGGAAGATCAGGGATTTTGTGAGGCAGACCATCCCGTGGCGGAAGGTAAACATTAAATACACAAAGGAGAAAAAGCCCATTTTCCTCAAGCACAACATCGAAGACCAGATAGCGAAGATCAGGGAGCGGTATATCCACCTCCCTTCCCGGGGATATGTTGTGTTCGACAAGGCCGAGGCGCTCACCGCCATTGATGTGAACTCAGGGAGGAGCAGGAAAGAGGAGAACATCGAGGCGACTGCGCTCAGGACGAACCTCGAGGCGGCAGAGGAGATAGCGCGCCATCTGCGGCTGAG
>JBBIUL010000063.1:0-10103 GCA_037440265.1 Nitrospira sp.
CATTCGAGATCGGGTTCCTCATCTATCTGCCCTTCCTTATCATCGACATGGTCGTGGCGAGCATCCTCCTTTCGATGGGCATGATGATGCTCCCGCCGGTTTTGATATCACTCCCCTTCAAGCTGCTCCTGTTTGTGCTTGTCGACGGATGGAACCTCGTGGTCGGGTCCATTGTAAGGAGCTTCTCATGACCATGGAGGTGGTGCAGGAGATCTCCGGGGCAGCGTTCAAGGCCATACTGCTTGTCTCAGGGCCTGCGCTTCTTGTCAGCCTCCTCGTGGGGCTGCTCGTCAGCCTGTTTCAGGCAGTGACCCAGATTCAGGAATTTACCCTTACCTTTGTGCCGAAGATAATCGCGGTCTTTGTCTGTCTCTTTATCTTCTTTCCGTGGATCGCAAAGGTGCTGATAAGTTTTACAACGAACCTGATAGAGAATATACCACTCTACATCAAGTAAAGGAACAATGCAGATGCGCGACGGATTGCTGTACGGCAGGGCCATGAAAAAAATACTGATATGCGTATGGTGTTCGGCAGTGCTGCGTGCCGGGTCATGGAAGCGCATGTCATGTCCGCCCGGGGAAGGCTGCTGAAATGGAAGTCTTTTCTCAGTATCTGCCCAATTTCCTGCTGATCCTGCTCAGGGCGGGGATTGTGATCAGTCTCCTCCCGTTCCTCGGGAGCAGGACGTTCCCCGTACAATTCAGGATAGGCATTGCCGTTGCGGTTGCGCTTGTGCTTACCCCGGTCATAGACTTCAGGTTCGAAAAGACCGAAATCGTCCTGCTGGTCATGCGCGAAGTGCTCTTCGGGATTATGCTCGGGTTTGCCGCGCGGTTCATGTTTTTTGCAGTCGATATCGCAGGACAGGTCATGAGCAATGCGATGGGTATGTCGATAGCCAATGCATTCAACCCCGATGTCGGACAGTCTACCGACATCGCCCGCCTCTACGGCTTCATCGCCATGCTGGTGTTCCTGAGCATGGATGCCCACCATGACATGATCTATATCTTCGTTAAAAGCTACGAATGGGTGCCGGGGGGCATCGCAGACCTCAGAAGCCTGCTCGGGGAGGTAACGTCGATAACGGCAAGGATGTTCACGATCGCGCTGAAGATCAGCGCGCCGATGATCGTGATCATGCTCATTACGAACATGCTCTTCGGCTTTATCAACAAGGCCGCCCCCCAGATGAGCGTTTTTTTTGTCGGTTACCCGGTCTATATTTTTGTCGGGTTTCTTGTGATGCTGCTCGGACTGCCGGTGTTCATCATGGTGATGACAGGGTATTTCGGCACGGTTAAGGAAGGGATGGCAAGGATGCTTGCCCTTGCAAGAGGCTGATCATGGCTGAAAACGAAGAACGTACAGAACAGGCCACGCCGCGGAGGCGGCAGAAGGCAAGGGAAAAAGGGGAGGTCGCGCGGAGCCAGGAACTCACCGCGATGTCCGGGGTGGCCGGGATCATGATCATGTTCTATTTTGCCGGGAATGCCTTTATGAAGAATATGTCGACGCTTACCGGAAACCTCCTGAGCCTCAATTACGGGAAAGAGCCCTTTACGGTCATGAGATATGCTGCCACGGAGATGCTGCTGAGCATGCTCCCTTTTTTCGGTATTTCAGTCGTCCTTATCCTGGCTGCTGCGCTCTCGCAGGGCGGCATGGTGATGAAGCCGTTTGAACTTTCGTTCAAGAAGATCAATCCGGTCAACGGACTGAAGAATATTTTCTCTAAAGAGGGGCTTGTGAATTTTCTGAAGACCTTCTTTAAATTTGCCGTCGGCGCAGTGATTTTTTATTACATCATCAGGAAGACCATTGTCCTGGTGCCGTATCTTGCTGCCATGGATCTTCCGGCGATACAGGCTGAGGCAGGAACGCTTCTCGCAAAGGCGGTCCTGACCATCTTCCTCGTTTTCTTCGGTCTTGCCGTCCTGGATTATCTCTTCCAGAGATGGAAGTTCGAGCGGTCGCTAAAGATGTCGAAGGAGGAGATCAGGGAGGAACTCAAGGAGTCGGAGGGAGACCCGCTCATCAAATCAAGGGTGAAGAGCATCCAGCGGGAGCTTGCCAGGAAGCGGATGATGCAGGAGGTCCCCAAGGCAACCGTCGTGATAACGAACCCGACCCATATAGCGGTTGCCCTGATGTACAGGAGACACGAGATGCATGCACCGAGGATCATTGCCAAAGGGTCCGGATATATTGCTGAAAAAATAAGGGAAACCGCTGTCAGGCACGGCATCCCGATCGTTGAGGACAAGCCGCTTGCCAGGGCCCTGAACAAACTCAGTATCGATTCATATATCCCTGAGGAACTCTACCGGGCGGTAGCCAAACTGCTCGCCTTCATATATAAACTGAGAGGTGCTGCGTGAACCGATTTCTGCAGTTTGTCCAGGTCAGAGGAGACCTGTTTGTCGCCGTTGCAGTAGTTGCGATCCTTGGTGTGATGATCCTTCCCATACCGGTGCTGGTCCTCGATATCCTTCTTTCGTTCTCGATATCGCTCGCCATCGTGATCATCATCACCGGGATATACATAAAAAAACCGCTCGATTTTTCCGTGTTTCCGTCAATACTCCTCATTACGACGCTCTACCGGCTTTCGCTCAATATCGCGGCAACGAGGGTAATCCTGCTCAGGGGGCATGAAGGGGTTGATGCTGCAGGGGAGGTAATCAAGGCATTCGGCAATTTTGTCGTCGGAGGCAACTATGCAGTAGGCTTCGTGGTCTTCCTGATCCTTGTGGTGGTGAACTTTGTGGTCATCACAAAAGGTTCGGGCAGGATAGCAGAGGTAGCGGCACGGTTTACGCTCGACGCCATGCCCGGCAAGCAGATGGCTATTGACGCTGACCTCAATTCCGGACTGATCGATGAGGCAGAGGCCCGGAAGAGGCGTTCAACTATTTCCCGTGAGGCTGATTTCTACGGCGCGATGGACGGCGCAAGCAAATTTGTCCGGGGGGATGCGATTGCAGGTCTGATTATCACCGGGATAAATATTATCGGCGGGCTGATCATCGGCCTTGTCCAGAAAGGCATGCCGATAGCCGAGGCTGCAAAGACCTATACGGTCCTGACCATTGGTGACGGTCTTGTCTCCCAGATCCCGGCGCTCCTTATCTCCACTGCTGCCGGTATCGTGGTAACCCGGGCCGGTACCGAGTCTGACCTTGGAAGAGACATAACAAAACAGCTGCTGATAAACCCGAAGGCACTGGCCACGGCATCAGGCATTATGGTGGTGCTCGGTCTTGTCCCCGGTCTTCCGCACCTGCCCTTTTTCCTCCTTTCCGCTGCCTCGGGCGGACTCGCCTTTGTCTTTTCAAGGCCTGCTGTTGCTGAAGAAAAAGAACAGGGTATTGAAGCTGTCCCTTCAGAGCCGGCGATAGAGACCTATATGGAGATCGAACCTCTTACGTTTGAACTTGGCTACGGGCTGATCCCCCTTGTTGAGTCAGGCAGGGCGGAACTGCTGAACAAGGTGAAGGCCATGAGGCGTCAGCTTGCTGCTGAAATAGGCTTTGTCGTGCCGTCGATACATATAAAAGACAACCTCCAGCTGAGACCTCACGAATACAGTTTTCTTATCCGCGGAATCGAGGTTGGAAGGGGCGAGGTCATGATGGGCTATTATCTCGCCGTTGCCTCAGGCGAGGTGGAGAAGATTGAGGGGGTCCCCACAAAAGAACCTTCGTTTGGCCTGCCGGCGCTCTGGATAACCGAGGGAGCGGTTGAAAGGGCCCAGTCTGCCGGATACATGGTTGTTGACCCGGCAACGGTGATTGCCACCCATTTGACCGAACTGATAAAGACCCACTCCTCTGAGATACTTACAAGGAGCGAGGTGCAGAGCCTCCTCGACAATGTATCAAAGAACTACCCGAAGCTGGTCGATGAACTCATCCCTTCACAGCTTACGCTCGGCACGGTCCAGCGCGTGCTCCAGAACCTCCTCAGGGAGCGGGTTCCGATAAACGACCTTGTGGCAATACTTGAGACCCTGCTTGACTATGCGCCTGCGACAAAGGATGCCGAGACCCTTACAGAATATGTACGGCAGGGGCTTTCACGATATATCACTCGCCAGTACAAATCATCAGACGGGGTGCTCTATGTCATGACGCTCGACCCGGGCATCGAGAGCAGTCTTTCACAGGCGGTTGATGCAGGCGGTGCGATCAGTCCGGATATGATGACCAGACTCCTCAGGGCTGTTGAGAACGCCATTACTGAGGGCAAATTCAGGGGTGCGCAGCCCGCTATTATCTGTTCTGCGCAGATTAGAAGATTTCTCAGGAAGATCACGGAGCGGCTGCTGCCGTCCCTGGTTATTCTGTCGACAGCGGAGATAACTCCGTCAGTAAAGATCAGGACAGTAGGGGTGCTGAAATATGAAAATTAAGAAATTCAAGGCAAGGAATTTTACTGAAGCGCTGAAGATGGTCAAAAAGGAGCTCTCTGAAGATGCGATCATCCTCTCAACAGAGGAGAAAAAAGGGCTTCGGCCGTCGGTTGAGGTGACCGCAGCAGTCGACTATGACGGGGATGACCGCATGCCCGGGCATCAGGCAGATGCCGCATGGTCAAAGGCCTATCAGCAGACTATGCAGCTGCATGCCAAAGCCCCCGCGGTCACGCGTGAGAAGGGCCGGATTCCACGGAAGAATGAGGCAATGATGCTGCGGGGTGAAATACGGACGCTCCGCAGCATTGTCCAGGAGATGAAGAACAGCGGGTACGAGATTTCACTGCCGGTGAAAAAGAAGGCTGTCTTTCATCACCTGCGTGAGATGGCGATCAGGGACGAGTATGCCCTCCGCCTCTGTGACAAGACAGTGAATCTGCAGGACATCACCTCAATGATATCCTCTGAAATACAAACCCCTGTCAGACATAGTGAAAAGAGGGTGGTCATGCTTGCAGGTCCGACCGGGGTCGGCAAAACAACAACGGTTGCAAAGCTCGCTGCAAATGCGATGAGGGAGAAAAAGCGGGTTGCTCTCATTAATCTCGACACCTACAGGATCGGCGCAGTAGAACAGATCAGGATCTATTCGAAAATCATGGGGATCCCGCTTGCTGTTGTCTCGAATGCAGACGAACTGGGCGAGAGTCTCTCAAAATATCTTGAAGACAGGGACTGCATTTTTATCGACACTACCGGGAGAAACCCGCGGGACGAATCCCATGTTGACTTCCTTGTCGAGGTCTGCCACAAGGCATGGTCTGCGAGCGGATCACAGCGGTATGCCGTACCTTTTGAGCTCCACCTGCTCATGAGCGCAAGCAGCGACGATTCTTACATGATCGAAGCAAGCAGTCTGTACAAGAGACTTCCGGTCACCTGCATTGGATTTACGAAGATTGATGAAGCGGTACGGTTCGGGTCTTTGTACAACCTGCTGCTCACCTACCAGAGGCCGGTTGCCTATATCACCACCGGCCAGAAGGTCCCGGATGACATTGATTTTATTACTGCCGACAGGCTCGCACAGCTGATAGTGCAGAAAGGATACCACACATGCTGAACCTCGATGCTTTTCAGAAAAAAAACACCGGCAGGGCTGTGAGCAGGGAGCAGGGAAGGAGCCTGATATGATCCGCCGGAAGGACGGGAAGAAGAAATATGTGAAGACGATCGCAGTCGCAAGCGGCAAGGGCGGCGTCGGCAAGACAAATGTTGTTGCAAACTTTGCCATCGCACTGAAGCGGCTCGGCAGGGACGTGATGGTGTTTGATGCTGATCTCGGCCTGAGCAATATCGACGTGCTGCTGCAGCTTGCGCCGCGGTACAACATACAGCATGTCCTGAACGGGACCAAAAAACTCCGTGATGTAGTCATCGAAGGACCTGAGGGCATAAAGATACTCCCGGCGGGTTCAGGCGTGCAGGAACTGACAGCGCTCGAGGAGTTTCAGCGGTTGAGGATCCTCGAAGAATTCGATACCTATGGCGAGGATCCGGATGTCCTGCTCATCGATACTGCTGCGGGGATTTCTGAAAACGTCGCCTTTTTCTGCATTGCAGCACAGGAGATCATCATCGTCACCTCGCCTGAGCCGACAGCGATAACAGACGCCTATGCCCTGATCAAGGTCCTGTTTACGAGGTATCAGGAAAAAGAGTTCAGCGTTCTGGTGAACTCTGCAAAAAACCCTGAGGAGGGACAGGAAGTGTTCAGGAGGCTTGCCTTTGCTGCTGAAAAATTTCTGAACATATCGCTTGATTATATCGGCCATATACCGTTTGACCATACAGTACAGAAGGCGGTGAGATCCCAGAGGGCGTTCATCGATGCATATCCGAACAGCGATGCCTCGCGGCAGGTGACAGAGATCGTCGGCCGGCTGCTTTCCCCTGCCGGAAAGGTCAAGGGGAACCTGCAGTTCTTTATCGGCAACCTGCTTTCGGCTGCTGCACCTTCTGCAAAGTAATGCCGGTCCTGATGGATAAAACAGACTCTTTTCGGCTGCCGGGAAGAAATGCTTTCATGGCTGATACCGGGGAGTTTTCGTGAAAGAAACAGCTGAATACAGCAGGGAACTCGGCGAAGAGGAAAAAGAGCGTATTATTTCGGATTTCCTCCCGTTCATAAAATATACTGCACACCGTTTGTCATGGAGGCTGCCCCCCCAGCTTTCTGTCGAGGACCTGGTGAGCGTCGGGATAATCGGCCTTCTCGATGCCCTTACAAGATACCGGGAGGATGTGGGGAGGCTCGGCACTTTTGCCGAGATAAGGATAAAAGGGGCAATGCTCGATGAGCTGAGGGCGCATGACGCAACCCCGAAATCGCTCCATCAGAAGGTGAAACTGATAAAGGAAGCCCACAAAGACCTCGAGAAGGAACTCGGTAGGCTCCCTGATGACGAAGAGATTGCCCGCAGGCTTGAGATGCCCCTCGATGAATATTACGGCATCCTCAGCAGTGCAAAGGCAGGCATCCACCTGAGCATTGATGATTTCAGCGAGAGGACCCACCAGGAAAACGGGCTTGATATCATGGACAGCATTCCTGACCCTCAGGCAAAGAATCCCCTGAAGCTGTTTGAGGACAAACGCGAACGGGAGCTGCTTGCAGGGGTTATCTCTGAGCTTCCCGAGAAAGAGAAGCTGGTGCTGTCTCTGTATTACTGGGAAGAGATGACCATGAAGGAGATCAGCAGGGCCATGAACCTTACTGAAGGCAGGGTCTCGCAGCTTCACCATCAGGCGCTCCTCCGCCTCAAGACCAGGGTCGAGTCCCTCAGGCACTGAGCAGCAGCAGCTGCGTTTCCCCCACCTTTTTTTGTGCTTCACCATGTATCTGATGCGTATCTGTTAAAGGTTTTCCATTTTTTTCCGACTATAAAAGCAGGAGGGTACGGATGAACAGGTGCGCGCTGAGGACGCGGAGAGCAGGATGAGGCAACGACCTGAAAAAGGCAGGAAAATTCTCTTAACATTCGGGGAGACTGAGTGTCTGGCTGCAGGTACTCTGAAGAGCTATGCAGGCTGCTGAAGTAAAAGGGTTTGTAAAAAAATTCCATGGCCTTTCGACCATCCCTGTGCTGCTCGGCAAGATTCTGTCCATCGTGAAGGATGAAAATTCATCCGCAGATGAGCTGTTCCGTCTGATCTCCCATGACCCGGCACTTGCAGAGCGCATCATCAGGGTTGCGAATTCAGCCTCCTTCGGCCACTCAGGCCAGATAAAGGAGATAGAACAGTCAATCATGTTCCTCGGCTATGACAAGATACGGTCGATTGTGCTGGGGATGACGGTCATGGATATTTTCCCTGCCCGCATATCGTTCAATATAAAGAACCTCTGGACCCACAGCTGCGAAGTTGCCTTCATCGCCTCGGTCTTATCGGAGGTGACACCCATGACATCCCCGAAGGAATGTTTCCTCTCAGGGCTGCTCCATGACATAGGGAGGATCATCCTGTACAAGGTAGACCACCGGAGGTTCTATGAGATCAGGACCACTGAAGACATGCCGGATCAGGAAATGAGACTGTTCGGATGCACACACGAAGAGGCCGGCTCCTGGTTTGCCGAAGAGATCGGGATGCCGGACGAAATCATAAGCACCACCCGGTTTCACCACAATCCATCAAAGGCAGCCGAATATAAAGACGCTGTCTCGATCACGGCACTGGCAGAGGCTTTCTCCCGCATGCTGAGCCCGCGGATTGAGGACGACGGAATCTGGACGGGAGAACACGACAGTCTTATGCTTGAATACTCGGTGACTGATGAAATGCGGATGCATATCAGCGCACGTTTTTTCGGCGCAAAAAAAGAAATAGAGGGGTTTTTCGAGTAGCGGCCATGATTAGTGCATCCAGGGTTCAACCGGGTGTACAGAAGGAAACCGATCAACGGAGACTGGCATGAACAGCGAAGTGATGATGCAGAAGGAACGGATTCTCGAACACTGCCGGATACCGGCAGTCCCGATGGTGGCGGTCAAGATACTGAGACTCGCTGACAATCCCGATACCTCTCTTGATGAACTTCAGCGGGCCATTCTCGCTGACCAGTCGATTGCAACGCAGATCCTGAAGATTGCCAATTCGGCATATTATGGAAGCAGTCAAGCTATTGACACTATTACAAGCGCTGTCTCGGTTATGGGGTTCGATGCTGTCAGAACACTGACGCTTGCCGCATCTACCAGGGATATATACAGGAAATTCGGCCTCATCGAGCAGAAATTATGGGAACACAGCTTGGGGGTTTCTATTGCTTCAGGTCTTATAGCCCAGGAAATACCCCTCCTCAAGAAGGAAGAGGCAGTCGTGGCAGGACTTTTGCATGATATCGGGAAGGTAGTTATGAACAATAGTCAGCCCGAGCGGTTTGCCATGCTGACCGAAAGGGTTTACCGCGAGAGGACACGGTATCATATGGTTGAGAAAGAGGTATTCGGATTCGGACATGCTGAAGTCGGGTTTATCCTGGCCGGGGAGTGGGAGTTTCCGCCGATGCTCTGCGATGTTATCCGGAAGCACCATGACTATGATTTCCCTGATGTCCTGCCTGAGAAAAACTCTGCCGAGGGCCTCTTGTCAGCTGTTGTCATGCTGGCAGATGCCCTCTGTGTACGCCTCGGAGTAGGCTACAAGGGGCCGATGGCCGACGTGAGTCTCGGCATTATGGACCACTGGAGCAGGTTCCTCGAAATTCATGATGAGAAGTTCGATGACATTATTGCCGGGTTCAAGAATGCCTATATAAATGAAAAAATGTTTTTCAGAGGATGAAGATGCCGGTTGAACCGACCAACAACATATACGGAATCCCTGCAATACGGAAACAGGACAATACTGCCCGGTCTCCCCAGAAAAGGAAAAAGCCAAAAAAAAATGATCAGGATCCCGAGGAGCCCGGAACCGTGAAAAAGCCGATCATTGACATAAGGGTTTGACATGCTGAAAAGATTATTGAACGCCGGACAGACAGACAAGAAAGAGACCATGGGCCGGGCAGCCGGGCTGCTTGCGATGGAACTTGCTGAGGCAAAGGATATTGCCGACATGATATTCAGGAGGCTCGAAGACAAGATCGGGGAGCTGAAGGCATTGGAGGCGTCTGTTGATGAAAAAATCCTGCTGCTTGAAAGGACCATTGAAAGGGCAGAACTGCTCAAGACAGGGCGGACGGATCTGCCCAGACAGGATGAGATTCTGGCTCTCGTTAAAAAGGGCATGAAAATAAATGAGATTGCAGAGATCTTCAATACGCCTGCCGGCGAAGTCGAACTGGTCCTTAATTTAAATTCACCCCGTTAGAAGATTTATATTTCAAAGAAAATATACGTATCCCGTTTACAAGACGGTTTTCAAACGGGGCAGATCCTAATACCGAGCAAATCTTACCTTCGGCGGAAAATTTTGCCTCCCTTTTTTTGTTTTTTTACCGCATATAAAAACAATTTTCAGCATATTAAAGGGTTTTCCCTGTAAACCAGAAGATATGCTGAACTGGCATCATGCTTGCATATTCCAGTTCCATGTATAAAGGAATGTATATAGCCCTTTCCGGTTCTGTGGTGAAGCAGACGCAAATGGAGGTCATCACGCAGAACCTCGCTAACGC
>JBBIUL010000064.1:0-9992 GCA_037440265.1 Nitrospira sp.
TTGATGTATTGATGCATCCTGGCGCCGTAGGTTTCAAGCTGTTCATTGGTGTCCCGCAGTTCCTGTTCCCTTACCCTGATTGCATCAATCATGTCGTTGAATGCAGAAGCAAGCTTCCCGACTTCACTATCGTTCCCAGCAGCAATCGGTTTTGTATAATCTCCTTTAGCTACCATGGCGGCAGAGTCTGTCAGCAGTCCCAGAGGAGCAGCGAGCTTGTTAGCAATGGCAATCGAGAAAAGAAGGGCGACAAGGATTGCGACAAAAGAACCGGCAAACAAAGCCTTCACGGTAGTATCGAGAAGGCTGTCTACTGATTTCGATTGCATCCCCAACCGCAGCATTCCTGCAGAGCCTTTGAATATCGGGGCCGAAAAATCATGATATAATGCATCTTCTGTTTGAACCTGGATATGTTCGATGGCATTCTTTGCATGGCCGACATCGATGAGGTTTTTTGGGAACCCATTGCTGAAGGTATGCAAAAGAACCGAACCGCCCTTTTCGATAAAGATATATGCGACATCCGGGTTGTTCTGCATGATGGACTCGAAGTAATTCTGGATAACAACGACATCTTCAATAAGCACACTGTCGGTTACATGTGAAGATGCGGTGCCGGCAAGGTCTTTGCCCATATGGATAAAGTGCATCTTCAGCAGGCTCTTGAAGTACAGGTTGATAAAAAGCAGCGAACAGGCTGTAAAAGAAACAATGAGCAGCAAAATGGAAAGAAAGAGTTTATGTTTTATGGATAAACGCATCACGACGGTTGCTCGAGTCTTCTCTTCATTTCCCGGATAGAATCATAGGATGAATCATCGGGGACAATGAACTTTTCTACCTTTATCTTTTCAAGGATTTCTTTTCCTTCAGGGGCAAGATGCATGTTGAGGAACAGGTTTCTGAGCGATGATTTAATGTCGGAGGGCAGACCGGGATGGACCACCACAGGAGGTATTCCGTAAAAGGGGGATTTGTGGATGACCCTGGTGGTTTGAACGAATTCAGGGTTTGTGTCCTGAAAATAATCCCAGATGAGGCCGTCAACCGAAGCACCGTCAACCAGTCTTTTTGCAACAGCCTTTATTGAGTTGTCATGGCTGTAGGTGAAGATAACATCCTTGAAAAACGTTTCGGGCTTTTCCCCCATCTCTGCAAGCAGATAGGTCGGAACAAGCCTTCCGGTATTGGAATCAGGGTCAGTAAAGGCAAAGCTTTTTCCCCGCAACTGCTCAAGGGATTCGATACCGCTGTTCTTGTGGACGATAAAATACGCCTGATAGAGTGCCTTTCCGTAGAGCATGGGAGCGACAAGGAGTTCCATGCCGAATTTCTTTTTGCCTTCAACATAGGGACCGGCACATAAAAAAGCAAGGTCAAGTTCACGGCTTTCAATCATGTTGTTGATCTCTCGATAGGTTTTTCTCTGTTCGATTTCAACGGGTGTGCCCATTTTGTTGCCGATGTAAGTCATCATGTCGTTATAGTACTGCGCCGTCTCTTTTGGAGAGATCACAGGAGCAACCGCAATCCTCAATGGTCTTACTCCTGAAAGAGGGTCCGTTTGCCCGGTCTTTGTCCGGTCCGTGAAATCAACCGTTACCGTCTTTTCCTCTGTCTTATTGCAGGCAGAGAAGAGGGCAAAGACCAACAGTGAAGTCAGCAATAAGATTGGTATCTTGCGTTTTAGTACCATATGCATAAGATCGAAATTAAATGGTTTATAAAACAGTATTATTGTAGCATAGAAGGATAGTTCCGAAAACAACGAAAAAAAGCGGGCAATTCAGGGCATTACAGAAAAAACTGGATTATGTACCGTAAAGCAATATATGAAATCAGAATGCCGAGCATCAGTTTTATACGCCTCTGCGGGACATATTTCTGGAACCGTGCACCAAAATAAATGCCGACAAACCCTCCGATGCCGAACAGAAACCCCAGCAGCCAGTCAGGCGGATAGGCTATGCCATTCTGGGCAGGGAAAACGCTGTAGAAAAAAACGCCGGCAACAGAGGTCAGAAATGTCCCCATGAGCGCAGCCCCTGCAACGGTATAGACAGGGAGATGGAATACCGCTACGCAGAACGGAGCGATGATGGCGCCGCCGCCGATGCCATAGGTGCCGCCGATGATCCCGACAATGAACGCAAGGAGGAACATGCCGCCTGTGCTGAAAGAGAACGTTTCTCCCCAGAATGAATATTCAACTCTTCTGAGGGACACTGACAGGGTCCTTACAACCGCATTAGGAGGAAGGCCGGCTGCGATTTTCGATTTCCGTGTCTCTCTGAGTTCAGCAGTCCTCAGCCTGAATTTCTCATCCAGTGCTCTGAGCTTGGCTTTACTCTCAGCACCTCTCCCGGTGATTTCATAAAGCAGGCGGATGCCGATGTACAGGAGCACGATGCCAACGAATAATTTGAATGCAGCTGGGTCAGGCAGGTAGATGATGCGGAGATAGTAGCCGATGAAGACACCCGGCAGCGTCCCTATGATGACCACCCAGGTAAGAGGCCACGCCATGCGCCCTTCTTTTATGAAGCGGTAGACACCGCTCGGGATCGCAACAATATTGTAAAGGAAATTGGTCGAGCTTACCGAAGGGCTGGTAAAGTGCAGGACACTCATCTGGAACGGCAGCAGGAGGAATGCCCCTGAAACCCCGCCCATTGCTGTGAAAAACGAGACCACCAGGGCAACAAGGGGAGGAATAAATATATACGTCTTCACCCCTGAGACCGGGAATAAAATAGTAAAGAAATCCATATTTGCCAAACCGTAAACAGGTTTTACCATATAATGCCCTTTTTAACAAGCACTTTTTTCCTTTCCTGTGAAGTCTGAGGAGGAAGCATTCGTACTGCTGTGCTCATATAATCCCTGTGCATCCGATCAGACCGGAATCCTTGCAAGTGTCTGAGGCATTGCTGTAGTATAAAAACATTCAACAATAAAGGATTACCTATGGCTATGACACTGGCAGAAAAAATATTTAAATCACACCTGAGGGATGAGCCGTTCCCCGGCACCAGGGTGCTTGACATCGATGTGGTGATGTGCCACGAGATCACCACCCCGGTTGCCATCAACGACCTCGTCTCCCGCGGCAAAGACAGGGTCTTTGATCCTGATAAGATAAAGGTCGTGATAGACCATGTCACCCCGGCAAAGGACACGAAGACAGCCATGCAGGGGAAGATACTCAGGGACTGGGCAAGAAGGCACAACATCAGGGATTTTTTTGACATCGGCAGAAACGGCGTCTGCCATGCGCTTTTCCCTGAACAGGGTTTTATCCGCCCGGGCTATACCGTTATCATGGGAGACTCCCATACCTGTACGCATGGCGCATTCGGCGCATTTGCTGCCGGTGTCGGAACAACTGACCTCGAGGTGGGCATCCTGAAGGGGGTCTGCGCCTTCAGGGAGCCGCGGACCATCCGCATCAACATAAACGGTAAAGTCCCCAAGGGCGTCTATGCAAAAGACATTATCCTGAGGATCATCAAAGAACTCACGGTCAACGGCGCGACCGACTGTGTCATCGAATTCCACGGAAGCGTTGTGGACAGGATGAGCATGGAGGGCCGGATGACCCTCTGCAATATGGCTATCGAGGCAGGAGGCACCTCGGGGATATGCATGCCCGATGGGGTGACGGTTGAATACCTCTGGCCTTTTATCGCCTCAGACTATAAGAGCAGAAAGGCTGCGCTGAACGATTTCAGAAAATGGTGGTCTGACCCCGGATGCTCATATGAAAAAGTCCTCGATATCGATGTCTCCGGCATGGAGCCTCAGGTGACCCAGGGGTACAAACCTGACGGGGCCAACAACATCTCTGAGATGGAAGGCACCCCGGTTGACCAGGTGTATATCGGCTCATGCACAAACGGCAGGATCGAGGACCTCAGGGTGGCTGCGCAATATCTGAAGGGCAGGAAAATAGCTCCGCAGGTGCGCGGAATTGTATCACCGGCAACGCCGAAGGTATTCCGCGAGGCTGACAAAGAAGGGATCATAAAAATATTTATGGACTCCGGTTTCTGCGTCACAAACCCGACGTGCGGCGCCTGCCTCGGGATGAGCAGCGGTGTGCTCGCCCCCGGCGAGGTCTGCGCCTCAACGACAAACAGGAACTTCAGCGGCAGGATGGGGAAGGGCGGCATGGTGCACCTGATGAGCCCGGCAGTTGCAGCGGTCACAGCCCTTGAGGGAAAGATCGCTGACCCGAGGAAATTCAGCACGAAGGCAGTACGGAAGGGGGCAAAATGAAACCATTCGGCGGAAAGGTCCTGTTTCTTGACCGTTCAGACATTAATACTGACGAAATAATCCCGGCGAAATACCTGACCGAGATTTCAAAAGAGGCGCTCAAACCTCATATGCTCGAAGACCTCCGGCTCGAAGGGTTCGACCCCCGGTCACCTGATCTGAGCAGTGCCGGGGTGATCATCACCCGTGCGAATTTCGGGTGCGGTTCCTCGCGCGAACATGCTCCCTGGGTTTTTGAAGTGAACAACATCAATGTCGTAATAGCCTCGAGCTTTGCGCGCATCTTCAGGCAGAATATGTTCAACTGCGGCATGCTTGCCATTGAGCTTTCCGAAGACCGGATTGATGAACTCTTCAGACACCGCGCAAAAGACGCTTCGGTTGAGATCGATTTCAGGCAAAACCGGATTACCATGGAATCTGAAAAAGGCAGGATAACAGTTGAGTATGAGATATCAGCATTTGACAAGGCGCTTGTTGAGGCCGGGGGATGGGTTGATTTTGCAGACGCGCGGTATTAGGAGGTAGAATATATTATGACTCCCGAAGAAAAACTGAAGGCGCTTGGCATCGAACTTCCCGAGCCCCCAAAACCGCTCGGCTCCTACGCGGCTTTTGCAAGGACAGGGAGCCTGGTGTATCTGAGCGGAATGCTGCCCCTCGTTGAAGGAAGGCTTGCAGGAGCAGGAAGGGTCGGCGAGTCGGTTTCTCCTGATCAGGCCGTTGAATGCGCCCGCCTTGCAGCCCTCAATGCGCTTGCTGTTCTAAAATCAGCGGTGGGAAGCCTTGATAAGGTGAAGCGGTGCGTGAAGATTACAGGGTTCATAGCATCTGCAGATGATTTCACCGGACAGCCAAAGGTCATGAACGGCGCCTCTGACCTGATCTTTGAAGTGTTCGGAGAGGCAGGCAGACATGCCCGTGCTGCTGTAGGCGTCAATGTCCTCCCCATGAATTCCCCGGTTGAGATCGAATTTATTTTTGAAGTTGAGTAAACCCCTGTCACTTTCCGCATACTAATGATAGTCTGTGATTTCTACTTTCTCTGGCCCTGCATCGCTCCACGCAAAACATATCCGATATTGATCATTTATTCTGATGCTAAATTAACCCTTTCGATCTCTTGATAATGCTTCCAGTTTATTGTTTGGTGGCACACGCAGTTCATTAAGCTGCACTACTGAATCAAATTGATCCAGTTTTCTTGCCGCAATCTTCCATAATGAATGAGGACATACTTTCCTCGCATCTTTCGAATTTACGCCATTAAATATATCTTCTGCTCCTTTATTCATAATATGGTATATTATGAGGCATAATACTAAAAAATAAGCACTCAGCACATTAGTAATTCATTGAAAAAAGCCGTTCGGGGTAAAGATGAAGTGTGAGAAGTGCGGCAAAAAAATGGTTCGGGACGGCAGCAGCACAATTACCGGACAAAAACTCGCTGACTACAGATTCTTTACTTCTCTGTGTCTTTTCCATGAGCTGTTCGCGCAACTCTCTCCCGTTCGGGCAGGACACGCTTGTAACAGAGGGTACGACCTACCGCATCGGGGAAGCGCAGATCACTATTATTCGAATTGCGATTCGTTATGGAGTCGACGAGATAGGGCACGAGAACGAATATCTCGATATGCAGGTTCGAATCGGGAACAAAGCGTTCTCTTTGACAGACGACAAGCCGGTCGAGATGGACGGACTGATCTTTTCCGCTTCGGCTGTTGGCTACAGGCGGGGGGTGAGCCCGGCAACGGCTACGCTGCGGATAAATGAGAAGTGAGGGCATATATGAAAAGGAGGTTGCTCATGGAGAGTAAGAATATTTTGATATTTTTTTGTTTTGTTTTTTTAGCCAGTTCTTGTGCTCATTACGATCCTTGCAGTTACAGAAAGGAGTATTTTTTGTATGGCTATGAAATCGAGGAAACTAAAACAAGCATCGAGCCCAAATTTACATATGCTGGAGATTTCATAGATGGACTGGCATTGGTCTGTGAATCAAAAAACAAGCAAGATGACACATGCGCTTTTATGGATAAGACTGGAAGATATGTGCTCTCAGGCTTTGCTTTAAGGGACGGAGGTGCTTTTTCAGAAGGCATGGCGAGCTTTAAGAAAGATGGGAAATTCGGCTACATAGACAGGAAGCTGAATTTTGTAATCGCTCCTCAGTTCGAATTTGCCAGCCCTTTCTATGGCGGACTGGCGGCAGTGAGGCTCAATCGGAAATGGGGATATATCGAGAAAACCGGCAGGCTCATAATCCCTCCTCAGTTTGACTGGGCATATCGTTTCTCAGAAGGACTGGCGGCAGTGCAGGTTGGTGGTAAGTACGGCTATGTAGACAAGACCGGCAAGTTTATAATCTCTCCCCAGTTTTTTAGGGCTGAGTCTTTTTCCGAAGGCCTGGCGGGCGTACAAATCTCGCAGGATTGGGATAGGGGATGGGTGTTTATCGACAAGACCGGCAGGGTTGCAATAAGCCGTCAGTTCAAAGAAGTGCAGGCATTTAGATATGGACGGGCTCCCGTAAACATTGTTGACAGAGTGAAGGATCATTTCGGCAAGGAAACGGTACAGCCGAGGGGATGGGGTTTAATCGATAAGACCGGGAAGATAGTTTTGGAACCTCAATATACGTATATTTATGATGATGGATCTGTGGTGCGTGTTACTTACCCTGGTGGTGGCGAAGCAATTATAGATCGTCAGGGGAAGGTTCTAAAAAAAGTTGATGCGGGATACACTATTACTTTTGACCCGGTGCTCTCTAAGGAATACACTATAACCAGCCAAGAATACAGGTGTGTTTCTCGATAAGTTCAAAAATTAATTATGCGCTAAGTTTAATGCCTGTGTGGAGCTAAAAAAACATATTTTATGCCATCGCGAGCTGAAAGAATCTATATCTTCCCTGCTGAGGACAATAAGGCGGGTCGTGTCATGGGGTTTCCTGTCTGGTGGGACCGAAGCAGGTTTTTGGACAAATATCGTGACCGGCAGGTCGACTTAGGTCATTTGGCCTACGTTGATTATGCTGTTCTTTTGACTCAGTGGGAGGCACTTGCGTGGGATAAGCAGTGCAGAGAGAATTTTTCTGCTGACCCGAGGTGCAAGATGCCGGATGTGATGTTGGATATGCAGAGACTGGAATCTTCGTTGAAAGAAGCGAGATGGGTTGTCGTGGAATCTTATGAATGGGAATCCGGCATGGATTAGACGGAAAAGATTTTCTGAAAAAGCTGGTGCAAAGTTTATGTCAGGGGCGGAATGCTGCCCCTCGTTGAAGGAAGGCTTGCAGGAGCAGGAAGGGTCGGCGAGTCGGTTTCTCCTGATCAGGCCGTTGAATGCGCCCGCCTTGCAGCCCTCAATGCGCTTGCTGTTCTAAAATCAGCGGTGGGAAGCCTTGATAAGGTGAAGCGGTGCGTGAAGATTACAGGGTTCATAGCATCTGCAGATGATTTCACCGGACAGCCAAAGGTCATGAACGGCGCCTCTGACCTGATCTTCGAAGTGTTCGGAGAGGCAGGCAGACATGCCCGTGCTGCAGTAGGCGTCAATGTCCTCCCCATGAGATCACCTGTTGAGATTGAATTCATCTTCGAAGTACGGTAATCACCTCTCCTTTCCTGTCTTTTTGCCCTTTTGCCTTGATGTATGAAATAATATTATTCTGAAATTGATTTTTGTGGAGGTTGTTATGGCCGAAGTCATGGCCAAGGGCGTAAATTTCGTTTATGCAAAGCGTTTTATTGAGCAGGAATACGGGGCTGAATCATGGCAGAAACTGATCGATGCGATGCCGGATTTTGCGAAGAACATATGGGATGGCGGGATAATGGTAAGTTCGAACTATCCGTTCAGCGTATTCAAGGAAATGACCTATGCATTGGCTGCGAACCTGAACGTCAGGAAAGACTCAGAACTCGCAAGGATCTATGAATATATCGCTGACCAGAGCCTGCACAGGGTGTATAAGCTGTTCTTCAGCCTCACAAATCCGTCCTTTGTCATCAAAAACTACCCAAAGCTCTGGTCGATGTTTTTCAATAGCGGAACAGTGGAGGTCGAAACGCCGGGTAAAGGGCACGCAGTCCTGAAATTCAACCTGCCTGACATCTTCCTTGACTGGATTGCCCCTGCCTGTCTTGGGTACTCAAAGAAGGCCGTTGCGATGGCAGGAGGAAGGAATATGACCATGAGGACGGTGAAGAAAGACCTGACGCCGCAGGGAGACTGGGAGATTGTGTTTGAACTGAAGTGGGACCAGTAGACAATGAATAGCGGAAGAAATGGAGCAGCATGATTTCTTTTTTTTGTTCAGGAGTTTTGAACTGATATTCTTCTGCTAACGATCTTCCTGCTCTCCGTCATATGCCCTTTGCAGGGCAGCGATGTCAAACTTTTTCATCCTGAGGAATGCCCGTGTGATGCGCGCCAATCTTTCGGGATCTTTTGACTTCATCATGTCGTCCAGCACAGCAGGGACGATCTGCCAGGACAGGCCGTACTTATCCTTGAGCCAGCCGCACTCGACTTCCTGACCGCCTCCGCCGGCAAGTTTCTCCCAGTAGAAATCAATTTCTTCCTGTGTCTCGCACCTGACGATAAACGATATCGATTCATTGAATTTGAAAAACGGACCGGCGCTGATTGCCATGAACTCCTGGCCGAGGAGTTCGAAGGTTACGACGTCTACCGTCCCCGAAGGGGTGTCATGGAGCGTTGTGGTGCCTGTGATACGGGAGCCTGAAAAAACAGACGTATAAAACCCGGCTGCTTCTGCGGCTTCCCTGTCAAACCAGAGGTGCGGAACGATTTTCTGCTTGATTGTTGCCATTGGATATCCTTGTCTGATGACTATTCGGTTATAGATTCGATATCTGCCAAGTCTTTATGACGGCCCAGAGATTTTTTATTTATGATAAACTCGGTTTTGTCGATAAAATGGACAGGAGTGTCTCCGTAGCCACCTTTAACCTTGTGAGATGCGACTTGTTCCCATGTTAGGGTCGTACGAGAGGTTATGAGGCCTATGCGTATAGGAGGAATTCCTAATTGCACTACTTTTTCCGGAGAAGAAAAATCATCGATGGAAAAGGTTAATGATTGAAAGCCGAATTCTTTTAGTGCTTCAATTATTTTTTTTGCATTATCCGGATCAGGTTTAACGAATAAATCCAAATCTCCGGTATGTCGCGGGCAACCATGAAATGCCAGAGCATAGGCTCCAACAATTACATATTCAACCTTATGTTTGTTGAATAATTCTAATAATTCTTTGAAATCCTTCTGAGTTTCCATTGAATTGTTTTCTCAATAACTCCACAGCTTTAATACGCTCTCGGGGTGATCTCGAAAGCCAATAGGTAAGCGAATCATCCTTATCTTTAATGTTCTTTATTTTAAGGCTTTTTTTATCCATAGGGAATTTTTCTTCTGGTCCGGCAAGTGCTGCTACATCTTCTTCAATAGAAGGAATGCGGCCCTTGTGCCGGAACATTTTTCTCATTTCGATCCAGTTTTCAGGGTCTATTTCGTGCTGGGCAAATACAGTATTGGGGGATAAACTCACCGAATGTTCGCTTTAACGATAAACGTCTTTACGATGACCGACTTTCACAATCCAAACGGTCAGTTCCTTGTCTTGAATGGAGTAGACGATTCGATAATGTCCTTGACGGACCCTATATCTTTCCTGGCCA